>JAJFLO010000453.1 GCA_021772675.1 Verrucomicrobiota bacterium
TTAAAAAATAATCTCATCGTAAAAAACGATTTGGCCTTGAAAAAATTCTGATTTATTTGTTTTTTTTATATTTCCTACAAAAAACGATTCTGTAAGCAGAAATTAGGCTTGAGGGTAAAACGGGGACCACTGAGCATGTACCTATGAAAACCTAATGAACACGAAACATGCGTCGATGAATTAATCTCACAAGTGGGACAAAATTCAGTATCTATTATCAGTTTTATCTTTGGGGTAATTAGAGGACGCATTAAAAAGTAGAAACACAGTTATTTTTGAGATTTATTCCCACTGTTTACTTTTTCCTTTGATCGGAACATATCACGAATCGATGCTTCCCACTTTGGTTTACGTATCGTACCGGTCAATCGTCTCTCAAGTAAAAGAACAAATGGGTCGACAACTTTAGGAAGCAATTTTGAAATTTGTCCAAAGAATGGTTTCAATGGCTCTGCCTTGACATGGAAATCAAGTTCCTGAGAGTTTAATCCATAATCACCCCTTGCGGAAATGGCAATTAAATTGCCATTTGTTCTAAAATCTGGTAATTCAACATTCTTTCCCTTAAAATTTAAATTACTCCTGAAATTGGTAATTTTTCCTAAATCATTTTTAGGTAATACCTTGCCAATTATTGCTTGACTGTTCAACATACCCAGGAAATCTGAAATAAATGGAACCTGCCACAAGTCACCATCTTCTACCATTAATTTTCCATTACCATCCAATAATACATCCGGATCGCTGTTATCATAGTTAACGTCAATTTTACAACTTAGCTTTCCTGCCTTAATTCTCGAATTTTCGCCTTTCAGATTGCTGATCAATTCACCAAAATTTACATCAATAAAGGTTAACCATATTTTGCCAGATTCATCTTCGAAGTTATAGGAGATATCTCCTGTTGTTGTTCCGCCAAACAAATTCCCCGCAATCCGAGTTATTGTTAACTCATCAAGTTCATTAACAATTGACGCTGTAATATTGTTGACCGGGAAATCATATATCCTATTTTTTTCTGCAAAAACAGAGGTTCTAACCATATCATTGGATATAATCCCAGAGGTGGTAACCGTGTTAAACTCCGCGATAGGAATGGCAGCTTTATCTAACTGATTTTGAAAAAGCCATGACGAACCTTGACGGTTATAACTGCCTGTAACATTGATACCCGTTAGGTCTCCCATTGAAAAATTCTTGATCTTATAGTCACCCCACAGATCATTATTATTATAAACAATCCCTAAGTTTACATCGACTAATTCGGTATCGTCAAGACAAATGAAATACGGTGTAGACATGTCAACCTGAAGCTGCCCATTTATATAGGTGCCATCAAGCACAATATCATTGCATATCCCTTGCGTCGGGTAGTGAAAAAATTCAACAACAGTGCCCGTGAGTGAAAGATCGCTATTTTCCAAGACACATTTACTATTGAGATCGGTAATCTGAAATGTTAAATCATCACCAGCTTCCTCAACGGCAATATCCGCATCAATTCGTTCTCCATTGACTCTGAAATTCAATTTTACATTTTCGAAGGTTGTTTCATAAAATTTGGCAGATTCAATTTTGCTATTCGACGATAATGTTTTCCCGTCATAGACGCTAGTGGCAGTAATGTCATTTAACCGCCAATCTCCGTATGATAACGTATTTGAATGAGACAAAACATCAATCGACTGATCTGTGCGGGTACCCGTAAATTCAGAGTCGTTTAGTATTGCTCCTACCCCATGAATTTTAATAGCGTTTCCCTTTATCGTTGACGCTCCTCCGGAAACTGAATCGATCTCTAATGACACATTCTCAAAATTCCATTTATCATACTGACCAGATACTATATTGGCAATCGTTTTCGTTCGTTGATTTTTAATTTGCAAATTTGCGGAAAACTCATCGATGAGTATGTCCTGAAAGTCTAATTCTCTCCCCTCTAGCTCAATAGCAATGTCTGATTGAGGATCACCTTTTGTAAACAATCTGCCATGCGCCTTTACGTATGGATGCTGGTGAAATACATAACCTAGCTTTTCAAGAAATGTATCCCATTTAGGATAAAACAATTGAAGCAAAGAGGGCGGATGCAAATTGCTCGCTATATCAAATAATAATTCATCTCTGTCACCATGAATAACAATGTGCCCAGACGCGCTAACATTGTTACTAACAACAGTTAAATTATCGATCAGCACTAACGAATTGATATAATCCACCACTACATGACCTGTGCCCTGTTCAATATCAACGCCATTATATTGAAAATTGGTCATCCGGCAATCTGCATTGATGATCAGCCCGAGATTAGGAAATTTATTATTATAGATCAATTCAAGATCAATATGAGGTTTATCTTTATCGTTCCAATTGAAGGGCTTCCAGATATTTCTATATTTTTCGATAAATTGTTTGTCAGTCGTGAATGATGTGATGAAATTTGGATTTCCATTAATCGCAGCCTGAATCATCAATTCTTTTGTCTCTAATTCGAATGTGCCGTTCAGTAATACTTCAACATCTGACTTCAGTCGAATCGAGGTATCGATAAATTCACACTGCTTATTAACCATCTTTACCTGACCGTTTAGAGATGAGATTATTTCATCCATAATCATCATTTTATTGGCATTTAAATCCATTGTAATATTCCAATCGATCGGACTTGAAATCGGCGATGGATTTAACCTTAGCGTAGCGACAAGTGGTTTATGTTTAAAAAGAGGTATAAATTCACTATACTCTTCGAGGAGCTTGGGGGATATGACTTTTAGTATTTTGTGTGGATAAGCCGTTAATGAAAATAGCCCGGAAATTTCCTCCCGTTCTAGATCCCAGATTGCTTCTCCCCCAACGTATTCCTGATTGTCCATCTCTAGCCTGAAGTCTGAAATGGCCAGAATATTTTGTGTGAAATCTCCTTTTAAAGTCAATTTTTCTAGGTTTAATCCTCGATATAAAAATTGATTAAAATTTGCTGCTAAAAAAACATAGCTTTCCAATGGCCGTGCTATTGGAAACTGTACGTTTAATGCAACGCCACTTTGAGAAAGATTACTGTTGGAATTAATGAAGTGTTGAAATGATTTTAAACCATCCGTTACATCTTCAGAAATAAATGACAACCAATTATCACACGTAAATGGGAGGAGCTTAATACGTTGCTGTTTCATCTCCAGTAATTCTTCCTCCGTAGGTTTTATGACATCCCCCTGAATCGTGACTTTAACACCATCTAAAAAACCAGAAAATGAGCCGATACCAATTTTATCTTTAAAATTCTTTATACTAAAATCCACGTTTGTGAAACCCAATGAATCAAAATTATTTTCAGCATCACGTACAAACGGCAGATGAAGATTACAATTTTCCCCAATTAGGTCAGCAACGACAACGTCCCCCCGAATCAGTCGTCTCAGTGCGAATTTGACTTGGATTTTATCTGCAGAAACAAGCGTTAGCTGATTATAACTATAATCTGTTATTTTTATATCCTCTAACACGATTCCATCAAGCAATCCGAATCGAATATACCCGGCTTTTGCTTCTATACCTTGATTTTGAATTTGTTCCCATATCCAGGTTTGAATAGATTTAGGCAGTCCCTTTATTTGCCAATAAAAAAGCAACGAAATAAAAAGAATTGATATTAAAAAAAATATGAATATTAGCTTCTTAATAATTTTCATTTTCTGAATCATGCACGTATAATATTAATTAACATTTAGAATTCAATATATGCATTATAAATTCATGGAGTCAGCAACTGCATACATTAATTTGTCTACAAAAAGAAAATTAAAAAATCATAAACGACCACGCAAATCAATCAACCAGACGTAAAATTAAGATTTTATTTTCAGGTTCCGGTACGATCGCTATACCGACGCTTGAAGCGATTTCAAGTTTCGAAGATTTTGAATTGGTCAGTTGTGTTACTCAACCCGATAGACCCCAAGGTCGCAAACGGGTTTTGTCATCAACACCAATTGGTAATTGGGCGGAAGAGAATGGACTCAACATATATAAACCGATGTCCATCAATCATCCATCTTTTCTGGAATATTTGCAATCCCTTAGTTTAGATATCATTTTAGTATTCTCGTTCGGCCAAATTCTTAGTGAACAGGTACTTTCCATTCCAAGATTTGGATGTGTTAACATTCATACATCGCTTCTTCCTAAGTATCGTGGAGCCTCCCCGATTTGTGCAGCAATAATGGCGGGCGACATGTACACTGGTATTTCAATAATGCAAATGGAAAAAGGACTTGATAGCGGTCCCGTCTATCACCAATTCAAATTAAGAATTGATGACAATATATATGCGCACGAACTGGAATTGCAACTGGCAAATCTTGCCGCAGATAAAATTAGTAACTCGATCGTAAAAATCGCCACTGAAAAACTAAAACCCGTTGAACAAAACACAGCAAACGTTAGTTTTGCAAAAAAAATAAAGAAAGAAGATGGATCTGTTATTTGGTCAAATGACGCAGAAATTATAGAACGCCAAGTTCGTGCATATTCAAATTGGCCGGGTGCATGGTTTTTTCTTGAAATGATAAATAGCTCGAGAAAAAAAATTACCGTAACAGCAGCATCAGTAGAAGAATACGATTCCAATTTAAATCATCCTCCGGGAACGATTATACAAGCAGATAAATTTGGTTGGAAAATAGCATGTGGGAAGAATGCATTATCAATCAATAAACTTATCCCGGAAGGGAAAAGGGAAATGACCACTGATGAGTATCTCAGAGGCAACCCGATAACAATAGAAAGACATATTTAATTCATGAAACAGATTATTGTAAACCGTGAGCATCTACAGACAAGAGCCGCATTTGTCGAAGATGGTAAAATGGTCGAATATTATTTTGAAACCGGCGGAAAAGAACAAGTAGTCGGTTCAATTTACAAAGGGAAAATCACGAATCTTGAACCATCATTACAGGCAGCTTTTATTGATTTAGGATTAGAAAAAAATTCTTTCCTGCACTATTGGGATATGATTCCAGCTACAAAAGAAATGCTCGAAGGTGGAGAACGTGATGATGAAGATGCTGAATATAATCAATTCATAGATCAAAACCAAAATAAAGAATCTGATTCTGGTAATAGCATTATAAAGAATATTTCAAAAAAGATTAAACGTATAATAGGTAATGAAACCCCTGAAGAATCCGGTCCCGAGAAAAAGCGACCGAGTAGTTTAGGCAAAGGCCGACCTCGAGGAGGAGGTAGAGGTCAAAGGCAAGTAAAATTTGATGCGGCTGAAATCCCTAAAAAATTCTCGGTAAATACTGAAGTCGTTGTTCAGGTAACAAAAGGACCTATCGGTAACAAGGGTCCCAGAGTCACAACAAATTTAAGCATCCCGGGCCGATATGTGGTTTTACTTCCAAATTCTAATCACAAGGGAGTTTCTAAACGTATTTCTGATCGTGTAGAACGAGCTCGCATACGCGAAATGTTAAAGAATATATATCTGCCAAAAGGCATTGGTATAATTTGCAGAACTGCAAGTATTGGTCTTGATGAAAAATCCTTAAAATTGGATATCAGTATAATTTTGGAAAAATGGAAGAAATCGCAGCAAATCATGCGATCGAAGGAGGCCCCTTGCTGTATTTACAAAGAACCAGATTTACTCGAAAAAACGATCCGTGATTCACTGACCGATGACGTTAATGAAATTATCGTAGATTCTAAAGACGCGTATCAGGAAATACTATCCTATACCAAACAGCTGAATAAAAAGGATCAATCTCGAATTAAATTATATGATAATCCGACACCGGTTTTTCAATTTTATAAACTGA
Organism: Verrucomicrobiota bacterium; assembly: GCA_021772675.1. Classification (GTDB taxonomy): domain Bacteria; phylum Verrucomicrobiota; class Lentisphaeria; order JABSQK01; family JAJFLO01; genus JAJFLO01. The sequence continues at coordinate 5,826 of JAJFLO010000453.1, forward strand.
CCGATCAATTTCAGCAGATCCATAGGCGGAACATTTTTTTACCCAGCGGTGCAGAACTTTGTATTGATGAAACTGAAGCATTAATCGCAATCGATATCAATTCAAGAAAAAGCAGAAAAGGTAAAGATCATCCTGAAACAATTTTAAATACCAACCTGGAAGCTGCAGAAGAAATCGGCAGACAACTCCGACTCAGAAATATTGGAGGCTTAGTGATCGTCGACTTCATTGACATGCGTTCAAAAAAAGATCGAATGACCGTCTATCAGAAAATGAGAGACGTTCTGGATAAAGACCGTGCAAAAACAAAGGCATTGCAAATTTCCAGGTTGGGATTATTAGAAATGACACGGCAACGAGAGTATGAAAGCTTGCAGGATGCCACATTTAAGACATGTGACTATTGCAAAGGTAAAGGCTTAGTAAAATCATCGATTACAATTAGTGTTGAACTGCAACGACGACTTCAGGAAATTCTGAGAAGAAGTAAAGGGAAAACGCCGGTAAAAGTTACGGTTCACCCCTCAGTATTAGCACGGCTAAAAAAGGAAGATGGGGAAATATTGGAAAGTATGGAGGCAAAATTTGGAGGAGATCTTACCTTTAGAGCAGATCCCAATTTGCATGAAGAAGATTTTCATTTTGTGAATCCACTGACGGGAAAAAATTTATAGTAATTTATGATTGTTATTTTTCGATTTTTGGATAATTGATCAGTATGTTGGACTTATAAAACTCTTATATAGTGTCTGTCCAGAAATGGTAAAAAGTAAAGCGGACATTCCTGTCTGCTAACCCAGTTTATTGCTCAGGCAGGAATGCCCGAGTTACTTGTAAAGCCTCCAAGCTAAGCAAATAAGCCATTTCTGGACAGACACTATATATAAAATTCCTAATTAAAATTAACTTTTAAGGAAATCAAAAGTGATTTACGATAAAAATGGTGCGTTAATAAAAAGTGAAATAAAACAACTTTCCGAACCTAAACGTGGCAAGGTAAGAGATATCTATGATCTAAATGATTCATTACTCCTCATTGCAACAGATCGTATTAGTGCATTTGACTGCGTAATGCCCAATGGAATACCTGATAAAGGGAAAGTTCTTAATTCTCTTTCCTTATTTTGGTTTGATTATTTTTCATCCATTCCAAATCATTTAATCACCGAAAATGTCGAGGAGTATCCTGATATCTTGCAAAACTATTCCGCTGATCTTATTGGTCGATCAATGTTGGTAAAAAATGCAGATCCTTTACCTGTTGAGTGTGTTTGCCGGGGATATTTAATCGGATCAGGATGGAAAGATTATCAGCAGACAAAATCCGTATGCGGGCTGCCCTTGCGTGAAGGATATACAGTGGCGGAAAAACTTGATGGAAATATTTTCACACCCGCATTCAAAGCTGAGCTGGGAGATCATGACGAAAATATAAGCTACGCACAAGTTATTGAGTTGATTGGAGCTGAAAAAGCTGCTTTATTAAAAGAGAAAACAATCGATTTATATACTGCAGCATCCGAATACGCTTTAACAAAAAATGTGATCATCGCTGATACAAAGTTTGAATTTGGTGTCTACGATGGCGAAGTAATTTTAATTGATGAAGTATTAACGCCGGATTCAAGTCGATTTTGGCCCGCTGATTTATATGTGAAAGGTAAAAATCCGCCCAGCCTGGACAAACAATTTGTCAGGGACTATCTTGAATCTATATCATTTAATAAATGTCCACCCGCTCCTGAATTACCAGATGACATTGTCGAAAAGACAACAGAAAAGTATTTAGAAGCCTACCTGACACTAACTGGAAAATCTTTATGATAAGAGAAATTGATATGCGTAAATTTAGCGTTTATACAGTACTCCTTGGTTTCCTATTCACATTAACGGGTTTTACATCTGAACAAATGAAATGGAAACCAGAAGATACATGGCGAAAAAATAAAAAGAGCAAAACGTCAAATTATATCAAACATGCAGAGTTTCATGAAAAATATGAGGAATATAAGACCGCGATTAAATTCTATAAAAAAATTGAAAAGAATTCCGTAAATCTGAACAATAAAGCGAAGGCTGTTGTTGCACACGGTAGATGCTATGAAAAAATGCAAAAGCACTGGAATGCATATATTCAGTATAAAAGGGCCGTTGATGAATATGCAAATTATATTCCATTTATTGAAATCTTAGATAAGGAATTCTCTATCGCAAATGAATTTAGTAAAGGTAAAAAAGACAAATTTTTATTTTTCTCGTTTTCAACCAATGGTAAAGCAATAGAAATCTATGAACACATTGCCCAAGCGGGTCCCTATGCAGCAATAACGCCTGAAGCATTATATCGATCCGGGTTATTGTCACTAAAAATCAAAGATTATGACCAAGCAGCCGCTAATTTTACAGAAATTATCTCTCGTTATCCAAGAAGTAAATTTGTCGCGGATGCCAGAATTGACTTCGCCGACGCCCTACTCAGAAATGCAGCTGAAGCTGACGGCGATGGATCATTGGTACGTCAGGCTCACAAACAATTAATTATATTCTTCAATCGACATAAAAATCATCCGAGAAATGACGAAGCACAAAAGTTATTAAGTTCCGCGCTAGCAGATAAAGCCAAAAATTTACTATATTTAGGCCAGTTTTATATCAATCAATCCCACAAACGTATCCCTGCATCAAAACGATATTTGGGACAGGTTGTAGCTGACTACCAAGATACTGAGAGTGCCAGATTAGCTGAAAAATTATTAACCATCATCGAAACAGAATAAAATTAGTGTTTCTAGCCTGATCAATTCATGCGATTACGTCGCGAGAGTACTTAGTTTGCTTCAAATTAATGAGTTATGATGGTTCGGAGGATGCAGAAATAGTGACTTATTTTGAATTCTCTGGTTCTTCATAACTCTTTGATTTGTAATAAAATATGTGCTCGCAGCAGAAATCACATGAATTAATCAGGCTAGGGTTCAAAATTAGAAAATTCAAAATTAATCAGGCAGTCTGAAACCTAACCTATATGAAATTATCCTATCTATTAAAATTATCTCCCATTGTAATATTAGTATTTTTATCAGCATGTGCCCATTATCACCTAGTTAAACCTGATAAAAACGATGTACAGTCAATTGCAATTTCGAACCCCATTAATTTGACCAATGAGCCTCGGCTGTCTAACTACCTAAAAAACAACCTTACTGAATTATTTATGTTTGAGGGAACAGCGACGGTGAAAAGAGATGCCAGTCAGGCAAATTGCATTGTCAATACTAAAATTTTGTCGTATGAATCCCAGGGAATTGGTGAAACCCGGATAAGTTCAAGTGATGATGATCAGCGAAAATATCGATCTACCATATTTAGAGTGTCTGTAACCATTGAATACTATGCTTCATGTACCGAAAAATATTTGGCTGATCCAGTAAAACACATCGTCACTGGCAATGCAGATTTCACAGAATTAGTTGATATCGACGTTGTTAGAAAAGACGGATTAAATAGAGCGATTAACGATGCCTGTCAAAAGATAGTAAGCAATAGTATCAATACAAATGAAATAACGTTAACCAGATAACTCTCAAAGCCGCAGTGTGATAGAAAAGCAGAAATATACTACTGCCAGGCAGAATTAATAAATGGGAGTTGAACGATAAAACGAAACTTGAGATTCAAGTAAAAAGTATCGCGAGCAGAAGCTCCCTCCTGTATTTTGCTTCTTGCATTCATTCTCAGTCTTAAAAATACTTAACTCGACCTTCGTAGCCTGATTAATTCATCCAGTTTACGCTACGGCAAAAGTATTCCTTATTTCGGTTTCAAACTCAACTGTGATAAATTTTGTGATAACATTGTATAAACTGAACTGCAAATTTTCTTGCCTACAAATAGGGTCAAAAAATGACGATTAGCCTCAAAATCAGTTTAAATCCTTCAAACTTCCGATATGATAGAGTGACTAATTCGCGACACAATCACTAAATTACAGATGAAGCAATTACTCGGTATGATGATTTTTATTACCTGCACGGGGAACTGCACAAAGCCTTTAATGCTTTCAACGCTGATGGGTCTTCCAGAACCAAAAAGCAGGCAGAAACTGATGGAAGATGAAATGGGAAAATTACCGGCAACTTTATACGATGCAATCAACGGTTTACGAAAAGCTCAACCTTCCTATTGGGTGTACTTTGAGCGCCTGGAAGCCATTGTCAGGGAGCTAACAGAGATCATTCCTGATGGGATAGTAAAAGAACTTTCCCTGACCTGGCAGGCTGAAAAACAAAGCGGTAGCGCAAAAAATTATCAACGAAAGAAAAAACTTCGGGAAAAAGCAGCTGATCTGTGTGCTATGCTCCAGTGCGGCGGGGTAGATTTACCCATAGATAAATGGTACCAAATTGTCTTTGATCGCCTCGAAGACAATGTCCGGTCATCATCTCCTTTGGAATCAACCAATTCTCTCATCCGTGACCATTTGAATAGCTGCAGAGGCCAAATTAATCAGAAAATGCTCGACTTGATTGTTTATTCTATCAACGACAAAATCGCAAACCGAGGGCCATATAGAGGAACATCGCCATGGCAACGTTTAACCGGAGAACCAGAGACAATCGACTACGCTGAACAAATCCTGAAGTTTGGCACGTCTTCCTCACACGTTGATGAAACGGCTGCCTAATCGCTAAGTAATTCTATTATCGCTATAATTTATAAAAGCGACGCGGTGGCATGTCATCACTAACCTGAATAATTCATCAGTATTCTGCTGCGAGCCCTAATTTCTGCTCAAATAAGCTGATTAACTCAATTTTACATCTCAGTGAATGAAAATTCACTTTCATTGTGAAATTTTCTCTAATCAATTTATTATGAGCGAGTTAAGTGCTCTCGCGACGAATCGCATGAATTAATCAGGCTAAATGTATAAATAGAAAAGTGTAAAATAAAAACACGATGAGATGAAGCGTCCCGATAATTCGTATAAAAATAATTTTGGACATACAGAATCTGCATCTAATGAACCTGATGATTGGTGACCTTTTTGAAATCTCAAAGGTACTACAACCTTATGGGACTAAATCAGGAAGGCAACTCAAATCCGGGATTTAGTGAAAATAATTACATATTGCGAAATTTGCACACGCAAAATTATCAAAGTAATTAAAATTTTCCCGATAAAACAAATTGTTTCTCAACAATGTAGCAAAAACACATTAATTATTCATGGATTTCGCGAATCGATAACAGATTTCGCTTTTAGATAATTAATAAAAATTGAAATTGCGTTTTCATATGTAACTATAATGTTTTCGTCAGTTCAGTTTTTTATTTCGAACGACTATGTTTCACGTCAATATAAATATTCCATTGTCAATACTTTGTTATTAAAACAAAAAAGGCTCCTGATAAGCAAACGGTCAGGTTAGTTATCAGGAACCGGAGTAGCCCGAAACATCGCAGTTGAAAGCAAATATTTCATGACTAGGCCTAATATAGCTGGTTGCCCTTCTGTTGCCAAGAGGTAAAAAACGAAACTTATATTAAAACGGGGAACAGAAAAAATCCAAAAAAACTTCAAAACACCTTGACCTTTTTGAAATCTCAAACGTACTACAACCCTATGGGACAAAATCAGGAGTACGACTTTTATCCTGATTTTTGTGTAAGTCATATAAATCATATTTAAAATAACTAAAAATCAAAGGTGGGAGACAAGCACATGAGAAATGAATTCAATAAGAACTTTGCAATTAGGAATATATATATATGCTTTCTTTTGATGGTTGGAATAAATAACATTAGCATATTCGCTGAAACAAAGAAGGTCGAAAAGCAGGCAAAACAGATAAAAGCAATTAGATCATCACCAAATAGCGATATGAAAATAGTCGAAAAAGATCTGTCTACAGATAATGAATTCATCAAGCTTATATCGCTATCCGGAGAACAAACTGACAGTGCTGTAAAAATTGTGTCAGATATTCCTGAATCATTGGTATTACAGGGAACCGAGTTTTTTGTTTTCCGAGTAGGTGATAGTACTCCTACTGATTTGAAACATAATTCGCAATACAAGGTCAAATTTCATGATACCAATAATAATGGACTGGTAGACCGTATAGAATGGGAAGTTGTCACGACGTCAGTCAATCTACTCAAGAAGGAAAGAGCATATATCATAAAATCCAAAAAAAACAATCATGCACTCATTGATGTTTCAGACAACTTACAGCAAATGGAATTAGTATTCGATCATGGATTATACGGCAAAATACTGAATCTATTGAATGCACAGGCCTCCGGACTGTCGAAAAAAGCTGACTTTATCAAGAACTCATCGGACGAATCATTCAGCACAGCTGTCGACTCGATGTCCGATACTCACCGTGTAATTATCATGGTGGGGCTTACTGCAAATCAACTAGCCAAATCTCAGACGTCAATGGAACCCGTGTTGATAAAGGATGCGCTTCATACGAATAAAGCGAAACTGGCAAGAATATTAAATAAGGATTTTAACGTGAAGAATCCGTTTGTAGCCAAACATCTTTCTACACTAGTTGTAGATGTCCCGATTGAAGAATTAGGACGCCTTGCCCAAGAGCCAGTAATCGCTTCAATTGGAGATGGGGAACTGGAATCACAATTTGAATTAACGGTTTCAAGGGAACTTATAGGTGCCAATCATGTTCGCAACAATCTGGGATTTGACGGAACCGGCGTATTGGTATCGGTCATTGATAGTGGTATTGGGAATCAGTTTGATGGAAATGGGCACCAAGATCTACCGAATGGAGCGAAGATATTTAGCCGTTTTAATTGTCGTGACGGGGAATGTTTTTCCGGTACTGGAGAGGATTATCAGGACACCACTCTGGGTGGGCACGGAACATCAGTAGCCGGCATTATTGGAGGATTGGGTATAGGTAATCCAAGTTTAAAAGGAGTCGCACCGGGTTGCCAGTTGATCAATATGAAGTTTGATGGAACCGACAATTTTATTTTAGCGTTAGATCAATCATTTGCCATCGGGGCAGATGTGATCAATGTGAGTAAGGGGTTCGGACTATGCAGCCAGGGGAACCATCGTACCTTGAATCTTTGCGTAGATCAAGTTGTGGATCTGGGTATTATGGTTGTGAAGTCCGCTGGTAATGAAGGTTTTGACAATCGTGATGATGTTGTTGTATATGAGACGATCTCCGCTCCGGGGTCTGCGTTCAATTTAATTACTGTCGGTAGTTGGAATGATATGAATGATTCGACAGGAAATACCGGTGATATAGACCGTGACAGTGGTCGGGGGCCATCATGTCCCCCTTCGCCAGGTGATACGACCTATACAGGAGGTCGATTAAAACCGGAAATCATCGCTCCCGGTACGGGTATACTGGCCCCCTCCATAGATGGCGGGTATGCCGAATTTAACGGAACCAGTGCAGCGACTCCTCATGTGACCGGTAGTATTGCATTGTTAATGGATGCCGAATCAACATTGACACCATTACAGATAAAGGTAGCTCTTTTAGCTGGAGCTCAATGGGATCCCAAGGGATTAATTGGATTACCTATGACTGCCTCAATTTTCGAGGGACTTGGCGGGAGTAATACGACATACCGGAATATGAATACGTATGGTTTAGGCTTGCTCGATACCGCTGAGTCGTTAGAGATTGTCCAAAATACCCTCCTTAGTAGTAGTGTATCGACGGCCATTGACCGGGATTTCATCCTGACGACCATGCCCGGCAAAGTCGTTAAAGTTGTGGTTTCCTGGTTTCTAAGCACAATCGGACCTGTCAATGCGTCACCACCGACACCAAGGGTTTTGAGTAATCTTGATGTTGTGGTGACATCTTCAGACGGACAGGAAACCTATAATAGTACTTCTTCAAATCAAAATAACGAGTTTGTGGTATTCACAGCAATTGATACACAATATACCGCCTCCGTCAGGGGGGTAACAATCGATATAGGTACCCATCAACCATTTGCAATTGCGACGAATGCGGAGTCACTTGCTCCAACAAGTGATCTAAATCCCGTGTGTAGAATATTGGACTCTTCTCAATCAGTGGATGAATTGACGAGAGTGATGCTGGACGGTTCTGCCAGTTCAGATAATGAGACACCGCCGGGAAGCTTGCAGTATAGTTGGAGGCTACTGTCGGGTAATCCCGATTTTGAAATACGAATGCACGATGCCGACCAGGCCATAGCCAATTTTCTTGCGCCCAATCTCCAGGAATTCGAGTCGGAGCTGTTTTCATTCGAGCTTGCAGTCACCGATTCGGTGGGGCAGACGAATGTGTGCACAACAAATATTACCGTAAATGGTATCGTCGACAGCGTAATTAGTGCGGTAGATGACCAATTTACGGTGGCGGTAGACAGTCAGGAAACGCTGCTTGATATCCTCGACAATGATTCCCCCGGTAGTGGTGTCAATATCGTTGTTGAAGCGGATGCAGTACAAGGTGTCGCACGAGTCATCGGCAATAAAATCGGGTACACGCCTGCAACGGGATTTCAGGGTATCGACGACCTGTCCTATACAATAGATGATAATACTGATTTCAGCTCCCCTGCACGGGTAAATGTAAAAGTTGGTGAAGAATATGCAATATATGCTGCAATTGCTGATACGAATGAAATATTACGTTGGGAATCGAATGGAACATTTATTTCCCCGGTATTTATCGATAACTCCATGGGCTTTAGTTTTTCGAATCCTACAGCGATGCTTTTTAAAGATCCTTTTCTATTTGTTACTACTGAAAACGGTCGGATTTATCGGTTTGATGCTCAAACCGGAGCCCCTGCGGGGTCTGGTGGCAACGCTGAATTCGTACAAAATCAAGGAGCGACTGTCGGCGATGTCGTGCTGGCTAATAATCGTTTGTATTTTACGTTGACAACGTCAAATGAAATCCGTTATGTTAATGCCGATTCGGGTGGAAATTTTTCTGTTCTATTTGCTGATGATGGTGATGATTTAGATCTACCAGTTGGCTTGGCTTTGAAATCAGATAAGCTCTATGTGGCAAACTCCGGTGACAATAGTATTCTGGAGTTTGACATCAACACAGGTTCTGATTCATTCTTCGTACCCAGTAATCGCGGCGGACTTTCCGATCCTCGTGATCTTGGGTTTGGCAGTGACGGAAATCTATATGTGCTTGGATCTGTGCCGGAAACAGTATACCGCTTTGATGAAAATGGAGATTCATTTGGGTTTGGTGGCAGTACTCAAAATGCGACGTTCACCAGTAGTAATTTATTCAAAGATCCGACGAGTATTGATGCGACACCAGACGGATTTTTATATGTGGGGAATAGCGGCGATGAAAATATTGTGGAGATTGAGATACCTGAAACCTTAACGTCGCCCCTCGTGAGTAATTTTGTACCGAGTGGAAGCGAAGGTTTGACAGATCCGATTTCAGTTGAGATCGGCCCGGTACCACTACCGCCTGCACCACCTCAACCTCCTGTATTAGATTCCATTCCGGATCAAAGCATGAATGAAGGCGAATCCCTGACCGTACTTGTCCAGGCGACCGATTCCGATAGCCTGAATACTGATATAGATCTAGATTTTTTCGGACTGCCATCTTTTGGTATTGGTGTCGATAATGGTGACGGAACTGGTTCGATCCAATTTGATCCGGGATTTTTAGATGCCGGTGAATTTAATATTACTGTGAGGGCGACCGACAATGATAATTTATTTGATGACGAATCATTTACTCTCACCGTCACGAATGTCAATCGGTCTCCCACTGTAATAATTACTCAACCTACAGATGGATCTCAATTTGAAGATACTGACGATATATCATTCGTGGCTACGGCATCGTAACCGTTCAGCCCCCCCGGTTTTCCTTTTTATTAGCGCTGTGCTCTGCTGGAGCAGCTATGCTACGGCAGCAGCGGGAATTGGGGGGGCATCGTGGCCGCGTCGTCTTTCAGAGATGACATGTGCCAGATAATTC
>JAJFLO010000454.1 GCA_021772675.1 Verrucomicrobiota bacterium
ATATCATTGAACGCTTACATAAATTATTCTTCATTAGGCCGACTCAAATCCGATTAAATCGAAGCTTTCAACGGAAAAAAGATAGAAAAAAGTTCCAATTTGCATTTGCATATCAACCTATCTCTTAACTTAACGACATTGAGAGGCAACTCCGCACTAACCTGAATAATTCATCAGTATTCTGCTGCGAGCCCTAATCTCTGCTCAAATAAGCCAATTAACTCAATTTTACATCTCAGTGATTGAAAATTCACTTTCATTGTGAAATTTTCTCTAATCAATTTATTATGAGCGAGTTAAGTCCTGTCGCGACGAATCGCATGAATTGATCAGGCCAAGAACATCTTTACCGAATTCTTACTCTCAATAGACTATTGGTCAAAAACAATTACATGATTTCCAGCAACTCAACCTGAAAAATTAATGTTGCACAAGGTGGTATTGTCGGAGGTGAACCTTTTTTTCCATAGGCAAGGTGGTAGGGAATATAAAGCTCAAATTTGGCACCGGGCATCATAAGCTGAAGTCCTTCCGTCCATCCGGCAATAACACCGTTTAACGGAAACGAAATCGGCTCACCGCGTTTGTATGAACTATCGAAAACCTCACCATTTAGGAACCGGCCTTCATAATGAACATTTACTGTCGAGGTCGCATCTGGATTATCACCCGAGCCTGTAGTTATCACTTTGTATTGCAATCCACTAGCAGTTGTAGTTACATCTACTTTGGTACCATTTCCTTTAAGAAACGATTCACCTTCTTCCATGTTAGGATTCTCACCTCCAAACACATTTTTTATACCTGACATAATTCCCATTATTATTCCTATCCAAATTTAATCAGTTTTTTATTAATTTTCAGCCACTCAACTAACAGAACTTAAGTTACACCAAAAGTCAAAAAACCATAATTGAAATTAATGCCTTGATTTTGCCTATATTGGGATTTTTTTTCCGCCCTGCCCTATAAAGAATGGGCTACAATGAAACGATCAGGCTTGACAAGATTTCTTAATGTTTTTTAACTACATGAAATTCAGCCACTTATAACATCGAATTAGTTGTCTCAAAAACGTTGGCATATGTTTTGCTGAAAAATTGGCAAAAGTTTTGATACGATAGAACACTCGACAAAGACTTTGACAGGAATAAATTTTTATTAATCAAGGAAGATAAATCATGGAAATTGGCAATACGAACTCAACTGCATTCGGCGTTTGGAGTAATTTTACTCAAAACATGACGGCAATGAGAAGTTCGATGACGAAACTGTCAACCGGACAAAAATCAGTCGTTGATAATGCATCAGGTGTCGGTATTAGTGAACGGTTACGAGCACAAGCTCGAAGTTCCGCAATGGCACGTCAAAATGTGGATAACGCAATCTCGTTTACGCAGACTGCTGATGCCTGGATGCAAAAATTCAGCGACCTGCTAGCACGGATGTCTGAACTCTCAATCGCAGCAAATGATGGGACCAAAACCGATATTGATAAGGAAAACATCAAAATTGAATTCCGGCAGATGCAAGATGAAATTGCACGAGTTACCTCAAAAAGTACCGCTGCTGGAAAATTTAACGGTCTCTATTTGTTTCGAGGTGGAAGTGGCGTTGCCGTCCAGTCTGGAGATCGTATCGAATCTGGAAGTATCAAAGTTCAGATTGGATCTGATTTAAACCAAACAATTGATGTTGATATAAAAGATCTACAGCTAACTAGCACTGAAATTATTGGAACGGTGACAACATACAGTTATAATACCAATAATTTAGCTACCGCATCAACACGAACCTCTGTTCAATGGTCTGAAGTTATCGATTCCACCCGATTCAGCGCCAGTTCTACCAATGCAGTAGGAAAAATTGCATTGGCAATTGATCACATCGCAGCTTCGCGAGCTGCACTCGGATCACAACAATCTAGACTGATCAACGCTAAGCAGGGAGTCTTGATGTACGAAGATAATCTAAGAGCGGCAGAGCAAGGGATACGAGGTGTTGATATGGCACGAGAATCAACAAATCTGGCCAATGCTCAGATATTAACACAAGTAGGAACTGCAATGTTAACTCAAGCAAATCAATTAAATCAACAAGTATTACAATTACTGGGCTAATTCATTTTCGAATTCATTCGAGGATAAGCCAGGGAGATGATCAACTGAATATTTCCCTGGCTTTTTTTAGTTTAAACCTAAAATCCGAATGGGATCAAATCGAGTTTTGTTTGCCAAATGGTTTTCGAAGGTGCATCGTACTATGAATAACAATAGAGATAGAAACGCCCTGTAAAACTTGGTCGATTTATAAATGCTGATTCTTGCATTATGAATATGAAAAACACTTGAATGGCTCGGTTAATTCAAAATGGAAGAGATCTTCCAGACTGAAGCTGATGCATCGCTTTTTTACCGAAAGTAAAATTGTATCCTGCATTACCGGTAGTCAAAGTTTTTCCCTATATAAATATAATCGGGGGTGCATTTGAGTGAACTTAACCGGCTACGCCAGGGCTTTTTTCCTGCAAGAGTATAGGTTTCAGGTGTCAGGTGCTAAAGACAACGCTAAAATTTCATAATAAAAATTGACCATTTCAAGGACAATGGAGGAGAATAACTCTGGAATCAACATAAAGTGATTCTCATTTAATTTTAACCCGCCACGGTGTTGTCAATACTGAAATCTGAAAACTGAAAACTGTTACCATTTAGCAATTTAGAATACAAATTCCTATACTATCAAGTTAACACTTTATAAATCAATGGATTAAGCTAAATTAACAAAAAGGTGTTGGACTTCACAATCACCGCGTGGCGGGAATGAGTTTTTGGGATGATCTGAATGACACAACTGAAGTTGTAAACCCCCTCCACGGCTCAGATTTATCTCTGAATTATTTTTATAACAAAATGTTACACAGTAAAAGTGATTAATATGCAGTGCAACATACGAGTTTTTCAATGGACTCGACAGATTACAAATTTACTAGAAAGGAAAATGACATGCAGGAAGCATTTAAGAAAATTATTACAGAAGTGGGCGAAGATATTACTAGAGAAGGGCTTCGTGATACACCACGGCGTGCCGCAGACGCATTCAAATTTTTGACCAAAGGGTATAAAGAAGACGTCGATGAGGTTATCAATGGTGCCATTTTCAATACCGACACTGATGAAATGGTTGTTGTGAAAAATATTGAATTGTATTCGTTGTGCGAACACCATCTATTGCCCTTTATCGGAAAATGCCATATTGCCTATCTACCCAAGGGAAAGGTTATTGGATTATCAAAAATTGCCCGATTGGTGGATCTACATGCGCGAAGGCTTCAAATTCAAGAGACATTGACGAAACAAATTGCCGAAACAATCATGACATCAATTGATGCACGGGGCGTAGCGGTCGTTATTGAAGCAAAACACCTTTGCATGATGATGAGAGGCGTTGAAAAACAAAATTCTGTAATGACGACCTCCTGTATGCTTGGCGGTTTCAGAAAACATAGCCCTACAAGAAACGAATTTCTTAGTCTAATTCGCTAGCAACCTGTCGGATTCTGTGTGTCTCGACTCACTGTCATTCTATATCCATCGGGAAAATACTGAAATGATGCAATTTAGGTCCTCTCGTTACGAAGTTGGTGAGAAAAGCAGGCTAGCTGTTTAAACAGAAAGATTGACATGTCTGATGAAACTACCGCAAGATTACTCATAAAATGCTCTGATTGTCCAGGTATTGTTGCATCCGTATCGAATTTTTTTTATAATCATGGCGCAAATATCACCTGCCTGGATCAGCATTCAACAGACCCAGAAGACGGGGTGTTTTTTATGCGATTAGAGTTCCAAACACCCAATATTGACATCTCCCGATCCGTTTTAGAAAAAACATTTGCTGAAGCAGTGGCCAAACGCTACAACATGGATTGGAAAATAAGCTACGCTTCTAGTAAAAAGAAGATGGCAATTCTCGTATCCAAATATGATCATGCACTGCTTGAGATTCTTTGGCTGTGGTCACGGAAAGCAATTGACGCTGATGTAACCATGGTAATTAGCAACCATGATCACCTTAAAACAGCAGTTGAAAATTTTGCTATTCCCTATGTCACAATTCCGGTAAACAAAGAAAATAAACTAGATGCCGAACAAGAAATTCTTAAATTATTAGATAATAAGGTAGATGTGATCGTCCTTGCACGGTATATGCAAATTTTGACCGGGCAATTTGTCAGCCATTATCCCAATAAAATAATAAACATTCACCACTCATTTCTGCCTGCATTCGTCGGTGCCAATCCCTACCGTCAAGCCGCTGAAAAAGGAGTTAAAATTATAGGTGCGACAGCGCACTATGTGACGAGCAAACTCGATATGGGCCCCATTATCGAGCAAGATGTAATTCGTGTATCCCATCGCAATACCATGGCCGAACTTAAAGAGCTAGGTAGGGATATCGAACGGAATGTATTAGCCCGCGCGGTTAAATGGCATTTGGAAGACCGTATAATCATTAATGACAATAAAACAATTGTATTTAACTAGCCTGCATAATTCATCAGTATTCTGCTGCGAGCCCTAATCTCTGCTCAAATAAGCCGACTAACTCAATTTATTATGAGCGAGTTAAGTGCTCTCGCGACGAATCGCATGAATTAATCAGGCTAGCAGTCTCAGCTTTGGCGTCATAGCGAGAAAATCGATAAATTTTGGCCATTTTTTCGCGAATTTAAGGCGAATATTAAATATATTTAACGAAAATTCGAGGAAAAATGGACTAATTTTGCATTTTTGCAGTAGATTCGTCTAAAGTCCGACAGTTTACTAGCCTGGATTATTCATAAACTTTCTATTACGAGTCATTATATCACATAATATCAACGAGTTATAAATTTTAAGGGTTCGAAATAATTCACTATTCCTGCACGCGAATAATATTCATAACTCATTGATTTCACGTAATCTAATAACTCTCATCACAAAATTTTATGCATAATCCGGGCTAGCTAAGCTCGGCGTAAGTCCTTTGGTAGTGCACGGATTCAGGATTAAGTTAAGGACCGCAAGTTAGTATTTTTGAAAGCCTAAGCTTCAACAAACACCGTGGTTTTATAGTACATAATTATGGCACCAAATCTGCGCAACCCCCCACATGATTCATACGCAGAGTTCAACCAGAAAAGAGGTTTGATTTGCAAAAAAATGCCAGCGTCATAAAATCAAAAAATGAGAATATTTCGGATAAAAAACTTCTCATTATAGGTGATTTGAAATTTCGAAATACAATTCTGAATCAATCAAATTTATCGATCGCATTTGATACGACTCACACCGATATTAACCGCATTAATTTGCAATTTATTAAGAACGACCTTCCTGACTTTATTCTATTCGATATTTCAATCCCTTTCCGTAAAAGTTATACACTGCTTCACCAATTAAAATTCGATCCGATAGTTTGGCTTATCCCTTTTATTATATTCTCTTCTAAACGATCTGTCACAAAATTATCCACCGCGATTAATCCAGATGTTGACGAAATATTTGTAAAACCAATAAAATGGTACATGGTCGACCACACCCTTTCTGAACTGGCAAAAAGAGACTTAATGAATCTAAATTCTACACTGTCATCAGTAGACTATAATCATCACCACCAAATCAAATATGAAACCTCTGATAAACAAATACGTGTTTGTTTACATGAACTAAGAAACCAATTATGTGCGATTAATGCACATTCAGATTTATTCCTAAAAAAAATGAAACCGAATGCCGTGTTACCAAAAAAAGAATATGATCGATTAAAAATAATCAATGAGGCATCATTAAACATAGAAGAAATTTTGGATAAATCTTTCAATATAAAAAATTTAAACAAAAACGACAGTGACCAGAATTTTACTGAATCAAACATTAATGATATCGTCAAAGATACGCTAAAAAGCTACGAACCACTTGCAGCTGAAAAACAAATTTCCATAGAAACTTCCCTTGATGAAAATCTACCATATACAATGAGCGATCAATTGAGTATAAAACAAGCAATTGGAAATTACCTTAGTAATGCAATAAAATTCAGTCCTGATGATACAACCGTAATGATATCAACAAAAGTTGAAAATGGAAAAGTCAGACTCGAAACCCAAGACGAAGGTCCAAGCATAACCGATGAAGAACGGGATAAACTTTTTCTGGAAAATGCGAAATTGTCTAACAAACCAACAGGTAATGAACCGAGTGCAGGGTTAGGATTATCGATAGTAAAAGAACTTATTGAAGATCAAGGCGGACAAGTTGGTGCAGAATTTCCTAACCGTAAAGGCTCGATATTTTGGTTCGAATTACCCACCCCAGAACAGGTTGGAAAAGGCGTGATTGCTTCTGCTGTATAGGCTGTTACATTTATGTATATCAATTAATTATTTTGTTCCCACAGATAAGTTTTAATTCTCGAAATACATAAAAAAGGTGATTTCATGAATGTATCTTTAAGTGATGAGTATCTGTCCAAACAGAAACTATTAATACTTGCTCCCCATGCGGATGATGAAGCCTTTGGTTGCGCAGGAACAATCGCAAAAATCAAAAATGCTGGCGGCAAGGTTTATGTCATGGTTCTTACCGTTGGTGATTTAGATCACTATAATTCTGAATATGGCCATGTCTCCGGGTCAACCAGGGCAAAAGAATTTGATGATGTTGCAAATTACCTAAAGATCGATGATTACGAAATCGTTTTTCATGACACCGAAAAACACATGAGACTAGATTCAATGCCCAGACGTGATCTCATCCATATCATTGAGAAATCGAGCAAACTTGCACTTGATCGAATATCACCAACCATGGTTGCCATTCCCGCTATATCGTATAATCAGGATCATGTCGCCGTATTTTACGCCGGTTTTACCGCCTGCCGGGCCCATGACCCCAGCGTAAAGTCTTATCCGCAAACTGTTCTGGCATACGACAATCCGACACTGTCCTGGAATGTTGATCATGATAAGTTTAGACCAAATTTTTATATTGATATTTCGAATTATTTAGATAATAAAATTAAAGCATTATCCTTGCATAAAACACAATTGCGGCATTCCCCCCACCATTTGAGCATAGAAAACATGGAATATCTCGCTCGTGTCCGTGGCCATGAAATTTCAGTTGAGGCCGCTGAAGGTTACATGTGTTATCGCTTTATTCTTTAGTATCCTGTGAGTATTTACACCAGCTTGACAAAGGGCAAAACAGTCGGCGTTTGTAACATTCGCGGTTAAAGGAATTCTCTGTGAATTTAGCGCTCCACGTTGAGCGGGACTTCCTGCGTTCTACTTCAGGAGCTCTGCGAGAACTCACTCCTAAAATCCATTAATTTTTTTCGTATCCTTTCGCGTATTTCGCGGGAAAAATCCTTTAGAATCCCTCATATTTTTTTTCATTTCAGTTTTTTATTTCATTCATCAATCTATCTTTATTCTTATTTTTAATGGACATCCGTATTAATATTTGCATGACAAAATCCTTAGGAATTACCAAATATCAGAGTCTAATCTGATGGCGCAAACTATTCCCATCATGGTGGTCGCCAGTCATTATTCCAATACCCAATATCATAATGCATCAAGTTACGATCAGGGTCGTGCGATTCTGTGCCCCCCGACTTTCCATACTGGATTCTCATGCATATTTGGTATATAGATAATGGCCGTCTTGCTGTCGTGACGCAAAAGATACTTTCTTGAGAGACCTCGATCTCTGGATCGCAAACCAATCAAAGTAAAGGATTAACTGATGAAACTTCCACTAAATTGTTCTGTCGATTATTTCTCTGGTTTCCTGAGCCAGGAGGAAGCGGCAGAACTTTATCGTGTCTTGATTGATGAATATGAAATAAACAAAGCACGACTGGTTATTGAAGCTGGTGGAAAATTCTACCAAACTGATAGTTTCAAAATCCTGTTTTCGACCAGCGAACTAATCGAACAGAATACCCACCCTGAACATATTCACGGCAAGTGTCATGTGTGGTCAGGAGTAATGGAGACCTTGCGAGAGGAGGTTGAACACTTATTGGATAAAAAATTTGAAATCGCCATGTGTCTGTTTTATCCCGATGGAGACTATTTTGCCGACTATCACTTTGACCAGCAGACATCCGGTGACCAAACGATTCTGCCTTCGATTAGTCTTGGTGAAGTTCGCAAGTTCAATTTTAAAGAAAATAGTAGTGGTGACGTTTACTCGTTAGAATTAGGCAATGGCAGCTTATTGGTCATGGGAGAGTATTGCCAAAGAAGATACGAGCATAGTCTACCCAAGAACCCTCAGTATAAAAATGGTCGAATAAATATTACTTTCCGAGAACCTGCCTTTAAATAAATGGATGCCGAGGCGCTAACACAAGAAAGAAATCACATAATAATCAAGAATTGACCTGATCCCCCTTACCGTAGGGTCAGATCAATTTAGATTGTGATTGGGGACGTTGCCAGCTAACTTATTTATAATAAATATGTAATAGTCATAACACTCCAACTTAGCTGGAGGCTTGGCGGTTGTTAGCCCCAAAGGCTGCCAGCTTAATAATTTAGCTCGTCAAACGAAATATTAATTACTGGCAAAACCAGTCTAAATCTATCGTCTTCTTGACGATTATCTCGATCTTCATGATCTTGAATATATTTTTGAGCTTGAGCCTCCTCAAAACCGACTATTGAGACGGCTGTCCTATTTCTGAAAAGAGTTCACAGCAGACGTACGGAGAATTCTCTTCTCTGCTCGTCCTCTTCCATTGATTGAAACAGAAACCTTCCGAATATCCCGATCCCCGTCTACAAGGCTTCCATACACGCATGGAGTCTCTGACTTCGCTGAGTCACTTCTTAACTCGCAATTTATGTTATCAAGCATATTGCCTTCCCTTCCACACCACGAGCTTGGCCTCCGGGATTGGGTGATTTCGGAGCTCAACAGCCTGCCTGTGCTTTCCCCGGTCAACGCTTCCCCACGACCTCGCGGTACGTCGAAGCATGTCTCGGGCCCAATGTGGATCGCCATTCCTTCATTGTAAGATTCTTTCATTTTCTACCTTCCACCGATTTTAATCGGCGCTTTCGGTGTGACCCGAATTTGGACAAAGAAAGAAAAGTACAATTCAAATGAGACCAGCTACAATGCCAAAAAATGGACAGACCTTTCATGCCGAAGAATGGCTCAATTACACATAACGGCTCACATAAATGCTTATGATTGGTAAATTGTTTTCTTTTGCTATATTTTCTTAAATCTGCTATTTTTGAAAGTAATTTATTTATTCGTGGGGTAGTACTTTTCTCCATCAAAATTTTCGTTTCTTGGTACATCAAATACGAATATTCATCAACTCAACAGAGCTGTGTAATCGAAAAGGAATAGAATTATGGGACTATTTAAGAAAAATAAAGTGAAACGAAATAAGGTACTCAAAGGCTTATTAAAGACAGTTACCACTATCGGTGTTAATGTCGGGGCCGAAACCATAAAATCATATCCGGGTGCATCTATTGCCCTTAAGGCCTTGAAAAATGCGAAAGATAAATCTGATGCCAGCAACATCAATAACCTCGCCTTGATTCTGGCCCATTCAAAAGATTTCATCGCTGTCGTCGAAGATGCGTTAAGCGATGGAGAGTTGGGTGCAGGTGAAATTGATGAAATCAAAGAATTAGCGTCAACGTTGCATGCCGAAATCACCAATGTTATTCCAGAAGAGGAATAACCCGGATTTCCCACAATACATCCGATACAAAATCGTATATCTACTAAATTCAAATCGCCCAAAAAGCTGGCCGTGTATTTTGGTGTCAACCCGCGAAATCAACAAAGTGACAGCAGTAAAAAATCAGCAATTATGGGTGAACGTTCCTCAAGTATTGAATTTTAACAATTCGTATAATTCTGGGTATGTGGGATAAAGTACTATATATGTCGAAGAGCTTGAATGACAGTGTGTCGAGACACACTGAATCCGATAGTCAAGGTTAGGTGATGAAAAGACGTGATTTACGTTCTCATAGTAGATGCTTTATGAGAAATGCGGATTTCGGCTATTTTTAGACAATCCTTTCAGAAACCTGATTGAAAGCCATAATTTTATTGATACAATAGTGAATTAAAACACCAATTTATTTATGGGAAGGCCCTTAGCCTGAATAATTCATAAACTTTTTATTACGAGCCATAATATCATGCGATATGAATAGGTTACAAAATTATCCGGGTTCGAAATAGGTCACTATTCCTGTACGCGGATAAAATTCATAACTCATTGATCTCACATAATTTAATGACTTTCACTACAAAAGTTTATGAATTATTCAGGCTAGTATTTGCTCACGATGATGCCTCATTCGGAGGGGGGGGCTGACTATCTGGATTTCCATCAGTTGTAGGCGGGCCATTTTCGTCAGGATCACGATCTTCAGCCGTTGCATATTTTTTTAACCATGCGTCCATCCGGATTTCCAGAATTGCATATGCCTTTTCCGACATTAATCCGGCGGCAAAGGCAAAGATGAAAAGAGGTTCCTTTCTTATTTCAATAATCGATGACGATGAAATGACGGAATGTGTCAGCAGATCAATAATAAACATGGCCAGAGCAAGCATCATGCCGAGAACCGGTTGTAATATAAAGGCTGATACCGGCATGACTTTTTTACGGAGTTCGGGGTCATCACTGTAAATAAATTTTTCTTCGACAATATAATTTCTTGTCAGAAATATCAGGCTGCCCAGTGCACCCAGCACAATTAAGATAAGAAACGTGTCAGCGAGTGATTCACGTTTCATTTTCAATTCCTGTCGCTCACGTTCACGTTTTATCCATGTTAGCAGTTCAGGATAGTCAGATACCATTATGGATAAAATCCGGGAATCGCTGTCGGCGCCTTTGGTAGTTATCCGTTTTTGATCTATGCTTCTGAATGACCAGGGTATAATATTCGAAGTGATCGACATTGTTTTGAGCTCGCCATCGGTGCTGTTAACAAAGCTGTCTATACGTGTGGATAATGAATGAAAAAGAATCTGATAATGCTTTGAATTATCAGCTCCATCATCCCAGCTGGGAACGAGCTTAGTTAAGATCAGAGAGAAGGGTGGTGGATTCCGATCATAGGTTTCGAAGAGGTACTGATCGAGATAACCATGCGGTGAGGATTTCAAATCAGTCGGTTTATCATCACGTCTACTTATTTTCTGAAAGCCCGCAACAAGAACACCATGAATTTTGGTCAGTGCTTCATTGGTGTTATCAGAATAGGATATATAGGATGCTTCGATCAGAGCGATCAGCCATACAAAGATCATCAATCCTTTAAAAATTCTTATTACGAATTGCCAAGGTTTCACTTTCATATCATATCCATTTGAATGAGTATTTGTGTCGTTAATTACCACACTAAGGTTGTCACCGTTTTCGTGACTCATAAGTCACGATCAACTTTCCGTTTTCAGAATACCTTTATGCTCCCGTCTGAAAATGCAAGTAAGCGTCCATAAATAATAATGATAATGATTTGGCATGCAATAAAACCCATCCCAAATTTTAACCAGAGACGTGCCGACGCTCAAGTAGCTCTGGTAGCTAAAGTTTTCATGGATCAACACAGATGAAAAATGAAACTATATTCACTTTGCCCACGCTGAGACAAACTTTTTTGTAAACGTGTTGGTTACCGCTCATTATATTCTCTCCCGACTTGCGCCGGACTGCCTCATTCAAATGTACCACAGAATTCGGCTCTCAGATTCTTTCCTTAAAACTTCTTTTGCGATTGCTCGCTTATCACAAGTATCTGTCGATTCATTTTATTTGTAATGATGGCATAATCCTCCGCCGCATGACAGAGTCGATTTACGCTAGGTAAGCCGGTGCGATTCCTGCACGCGAATAAAATTCAAAACTCATAAATCTTACCGCCGTTTATGGCAAGCGGGATGATGACTCTCATTACAAAACTTTATGAATAATCCAGGCGAAATATTAACTCCAGCTTAATTATGAATTGATATAAATGTATAATCTACATAACCTCGTTAAAAACGGGACATTTACCCTGTCTTAATTTCAATCAGACGGGCGTCTGCAACAAATGAACGTTGTACATTTGGATAAGTCTTTTAGCGAGGTAGCACCGACATAGGCACATGCACTTCGAATTCCACCGGAAATCTGAAGAACCGTATTACTCACTTCACCTTTATACGGTATTGATGCTTCTTTGCCCTCAGAGGCGCGATAATCCTTCATCCCTCCGGTATATTTATTCATGGCTTTTTCACTGGACATGCCGTAGAAATTCATCGCCACTCGCTGACCATTCTCTACGACCCAATCTCCAACGCATTCATCATGACCTGCCAGCATTCCGCCCAGCATCACAAAATCAGCGCCAGCCGCAAATGCCTTGACGACATCTCCCGGCGTTCTGCAGCCGCCATCAGCACATACGTATCCTTTAAGACCATGGGCAGCATCCGCGCATTCAATGATTGCGGAAAGCTGAGGGTAACCCACTCCCGTCATAATCCGGGTTGTACAAACACTGCCAGGACCAATACCAATTTTTATTATATCAGCAGCGCCAGCGATGAGAAGTTCCTGCACCATTTCGGGTGTCACAACATTACCGGCCATAATCGTCATATCCGGATAACAATCGCGTATTCGCTTCACGTGATCGACAAAGAATTTAGTGTATCCGTTTGCGACATCTATACATAAGTGCCGAACATTGGTTTTCTTTCTTAACTCGCGTAATTTATCATACTCGTTATCTTTTATCCCAATTGTAAAGAAAGTACTTTTGCAATGATCGTCGTCACCGAAAAATTCAATCAGTTTTTCGATAGAATAATACTTGTGGATACACGTTATCAATTCCGGGCCGATTGCCTTAGCCATTGCAAATGTACCGATAGTATCCATATTTGATGCGATGATAGGTAATCCTTTCCAGGATCCGCCACTATTTAAAAACCGGCATTCCCGTTCCAATATTATAGTCGATCGGCTTGGTGCTTCGGAACGTTTGGGACGAATGAGCACATCATCATAATCCAGCTTTATATCTGTATTAATTCTCATATTATACAGTCCTTAGTCTAATGTTATTATCAATAATTACTCGTTTAGTGTACCCTGTTCACTACTATTCATTCATCGATAATCGCTCAATTCAAAGCACATGCTGACTATTTATTAAGTATTAAATTCCTAAAAAAATTATAAGGAATTCCGTCTAGTTTACATATCATTAATTCATGAATAAGTCGTAATTTGCCGAAGTTTGTAGTTCCGTCTTTAGGCGGAAGTTTTTCAACAGGCTTCAGCCTGTGAGACCCATTCAGTAGCTAAAGCAACCTCAAGACTTCCGGCTAAAGGCTGGACTACAAGCACACGCCCCCCTCTATAGGAGTCTGTCCCGAAATGGCATATTTTCCAAAATGAGTGCCATCCACCAGTCAACTGCTATCCTGCATTCTTAAATGCTTTGTAAGAATTTTATCCAAATTATTCGCAAATGATTGACAATCTCTTTGATTTAACGCCGACGGACCACCAGTATTTACTCCACTAGCGCGGAGATTATCCATAAAATCTCTAACACTTAGTCGAGCTCTGATATTGTCAACTGAATAGTGTTCGCCTCGTGTACTAATCGCATAAGCTCCCATCTCAATCACCTTCGCCGCCAAAGGAATATCACTCGTAATAACAAGATCGCCAGTATTAATTTGAGTAGCAATTTCAGCGTCTGCGACATCGAAACCTGACTTTACTAAGATAAAACAAATATTTGGTGATTTTGGGATACGCAACTGATGGTTCGCCACCAAGGTTAACCCTAGTCCCGTACGGTCTGCCGCTCTATATAAAATTTCTTTTATCTCTTTAGGACATGCATCAGCATCAACCCAAATTTTCATTCCTTACCGTTTCTATTAAATATTTAATGTTGAGTATATATACAACGCAATTCTATCGATTCGAAACACTTAGCCTGCATTATTCATAAACTTCTGTAGTGAGAGTCATCAGATAGCGTGAGATCAGTGAGTTATGAATTTCATTCGCGTGCAGAAATAGTGAACTATTTCGAATCCGAATAACTTCACAACTCGTTGATATTATGTGATATGAGGACTTGTAATAGAAAGCGTATGCATAATGCAGGTTAGGAGCTGTCCATAAATAAATCATATATCTCGCATCTCATCTTCGGCTCATAGCTATACGATCCTCAATCAGATCGAAAAACTCTAATCCAAATCTGAGCGCGAATATGTTCAACTTATTTGTGGACAGTTCCTTATTAGATTGAATGACACTCAATAAAATTACATATCAACATTTGCGAGATGTTACAAACGAATCTTTTGAGATCTTTTGCCAGATAACATACATATACTACAAACCAAATTCCACCAAATAGCCTGTTCCGAAATGGCCAACGTCGTATGATTGGACATCGGAAATGTAACTCGGGTTATATGAAGCTTCACATAAACCGCGTAATGTTAAGTTTTGTATTATGTGAAGTTTTTTACAAACTGAGCTTAGCCTCACCATGATAAAGGCTGAAAACTTCACATAACATAGCCTAACCTGCTTATGCTGAATTTGCCATTTTGTTCAAAAATTCCAGGA
>JAJFLO010000455.1 GCA_021772675.1 Verrucomicrobiota bacterium
AATTTCATGTAGTTCAAAAAGCGTGTACACTACAAAAAAACTCGTAGAAGAACGTAAACAGTTCAAAAATAAGTCCATTACAACTCAATAATAACTTATAATATTTTCGAAGATCCGCTGAAAGTTCAAGTTTGACTCCCATTAATGTATAATTGAAACAGTAAGTATTTGATAGAAAAAGAATTAACAATGAGATTTCAAAATTGGTATATTTCTGCAATGAACCATAGACCTGAGAGAATAAAGAACACTCCCGCAATAGTTGAACAATAGTTGTACTTCTGTGAATCTCGAAAGAATTTATTGGCTCGAACACCCAGAATAGAGTAGGCCGTGAGCCATAGAAACGAAAAGACTCCGCTAATCAGAGCATAAACAATGCATTGGGGAATCACCTCATAATCTCGATTAATAAATTGAGGAAATATAGACGTATAAAATACGATTACCTTCGGATTGGTTAAAGCTATCAATAATCCGTGAACAAATAAGCGTTTAGATTTTCGATCACTGGTCGATTCAGCATTTGGCAATTTTTTTGATCGGATACAGAAAACACCCAAAACAATGAAGTAAATGACGCCCAGACTTTGCACGATATTATAGAGGGTCGTTGAAGTACTAAGAATAATGCCAAGTAAGCCGGCAACACAAATCGCCAGAAAAGTTATTCCGACAACATTTCCCAGAGTTGAAAATAGTGTCTTTTTTATGCCATATGACATTCCATGAGACGTGGCCAATAGGACGGCGGGACCAGGAATTGCTGATCCGAAAAACACAATCACAGCATATGTCATCCATTTAACAAAGTTTGTTTCCATTATACATCCCATGCAAAGTTACATTTTTTGAAAGCAGTGTTAACCATGAGTAATTTTTTCTAAATAATCAATGATGAATTTCAGCTTAGAATTTCTTAACTCTCTAGGAATTTTGCCATGACTTTTCCCCATAATATTCAGGATCTTGATTGTTTCATCTGATGGGGATGGAAATTGTTTGAGCAATTCAAATAAAACGGCCTTATAATTTGTATTATCTTTGTTTTTTACGATTGAGTTTAATTTATTGCTGATTTTGTTGCGTGCCGCTATGGGTTTTTCTAATGTGGGGTCCGGACCTAAATCATTTAGCGCATTGAGAACCTTTGCAGATCTGTCCATCAAGGAAAGAGAGATAAATTCGTTGGTATGAATGGGGCTGCCAAAATAATAGTCCTGTTTCCCAAAACGGTGAGGAAAAACCAGAGGTTGATCATTCTTAACAGGAAGGCCGCCGACAAAACGTATGGGCACTATCGGCATATCATTCTTTATCGAAAAATCAATTAATACTGAGCTTAAATTTTTGACCGGGATACCTGAATGTGTCGACCGTGTTCCTTCTGTATGAATGAGCAGGGAATTAGGGGTTTCATTTAGTCCAACTGAAATTGTTTTTAACAATGTCAAAAAACTTTCCTGCTTTTTGCGGTCGAAAAATAACATCCCGATCGGCATATGACCTGGCAAAATTGTATCCGCTAATGCATTTAGTTTACCCAACCAACTTTGCTTATGTTCTTGTTTTACTATAACATTCGAC
The DNA here is from genome assembly GCA_021772675.1 of Verrucomicrobiota bacterium. Classification (GTDB taxonomy): domain Bacteria; phylum Verrucomicrobiota; class Lentisphaeria; order JABSQK01; family JAJFLO01; genus JAJFLO01. Next base: position 1,588 of record JAJFLO010000455.1, read on the forward strand.
CGGCCATTAAGTAACATGCCAGCAATCGTCATTGCCAAAAGAGACTCAACGCCAACCTGGTGATTTGCCAGATATAGCACTGGCTTTCCTTTGAGTCTAAAAAAGGAATCTGGGTCCTCGATTATAACGCGTCGTACAAATTGTTTGATAAGACTACAAACTAGATCATGAATAATTGATTGTTTGCTATTGTTTTCCAAAACCCAATAATTTAAAATAGATTTCCAATCAATTTCTCGTTCGTTAATTTTCTGAGTAACTTCAACCGAGTCTCTTGTCTTTTTTGTTTGAACTATAAAGCGATTTAACGGTAGGTTGTTACACTGGCCAGAATTATTAGCGACTTTAATTTTAGAAGGATGTAATTTTATTATGTGAGCAATATGTTCACTTATTGCTATATGTACTGGTAATCCCGGTGATGCATCATTTTTATTATAGATTGCTGATATCGTTCCAGGCAACCAGTCACATTCTTTTACATCCTTGATGTGTAAAATGCTTCTATTTAATCCGGTATGTTGTGTAACCGATAAATTTTCAATATACTTTTTCTTTAACAAAAATGATCTTAATTCTTCTGCTGATGAATGGGATAGTCGACCTTTTGGGAGAAGAATTTCTTTGAGATCGAATGAAAGAACTGGATCGCCTTTATCATTTTTTATCAGCATCTTAAAGAGTGGAAACTTTTTAGATTGTAATTTTATAAATCGGCATTGGCAATGTAATTCCCCAATGGTTGGTATTGCTTGGTAGAAAAGCATATTATAAATTTCAATGGGGTAAGCAATATGATCTGTAGCAGGTTCACCACACCAAATAGACAAGTCGTCATGAGGGATTGAATGTAGTGATGCGTCAATTACAGCTGGATTGATCACGCCAGCAGGAACATTTACAATTTTTGCATGAAGTGTATAATCAGCTCCATTATCACCGATTATCCAGTCTGACATCAATTGAAATGATGGACCGTGAAATGTCTTGAATGTGGAGTACGGATTTTTGGTTGAGACGCCGTTGACTAAATCCTGAAGGTTGTCGAATTTTGCTTTATTGAATGTCGTCCCAAAGGAAAAGGATCCGTCAGATATCGTCGTGTACTGTGTGGATTTACTTTTGTTATCAAGAATCTGTAAGTCAATATTAAAATTCCCCCGACCTAATTGATCCGTGACTATTCTTCCTGACAATTCTTCGCCTGAGAATAGAGCCCAGTTTCGAGCGCTTATGGAATTGACGGATTTAAGTACCTTGTCTTTAAATAATCCAACCGTAGATCGAGCCATCATATCAATTTGATAAACCAATGGTAATGCGGGAATAGTATATGTCGGGCAATGATCATGAACCCATTGATTTTCCTTAAGCAACATTGTCCAATCGTAACTCGACTGTTGTGGATTTTCTTTTACCATATTATCGATTAACTCAACGCCTATTTTGGGAGTTTTGTAAATCAATACACCATCAATCCATAATCGAGACTCTCCATGAATTTCAACTGATATGTCATTGCAAATTTCTTTCAAAACTTCAAATTCTATAATAACGAGTTCGTTTTCAGGTAGAACTTGACCTCGATAATGCCATTCTGTTTCGGCACCGCAAATAGTTGGCTTAAAGTAAGGATTTGAAAAGTTTTCAGAATAGCCTTTTTCTATCATTAGGCAGGTTATCGTTTGTATCATTGCTTCAATGCCTAATGAGCCGGGTTGTACCGGATCCTGAAAAAAATGGGCTTTAAAAAACCATTCATTCGCGTTGACATTTTTTTCGGTGCGGATGTATCCAAGTCCCAATTTTCCTCCGTTCTTCTCCAAGACTGAAATCCGATCAATCATGAGTAGCTTTGACTTTGTAAGTGATGCGTTATTAGAATTAACAAAGCTGGATGCAGGATCATGCAGGTTTATTGAGCAGGATGATGGCATATTGAATTGCTTAATATCTTCTTCGGATGCAGGCAAACCTGATTGGGCTGCCAATGCTTCAGGTTTGAAAAAACCGAAGTCTGTCGTCATTGATAAGAATAAATCATTTTCGATTGAACAATTCACATTAAACTTATAAATGACAAGGCCTTCAAATTGTGAAACGCTTAATAATTTAACCTTAGTAGTTATCGTGCTGTCCTGTGGAATTACTTCTTTATATTGAGTAGCAATTCCGTCAAGATTACGAAATAAAAGTTCTGTTTGCGAAAGGTGTCTTTCTAAAACCAAGGTTGCCAGCCAGCCGCACGGCTGTAATCCGATTTCCATGAGGACACAAAATGGCATTGTTGAACTAGTGTTGTCAGCAAAATACCACGCGTCTTTTTTTACCTGAAAAATAACCTCTGCCGAAACCCCTTCTTTCATGACACCCACTTCTGCATTATAGCGATTAATCTGTGTGATGAAGTGATACGGTTCACCTGGCAATCTTGGACATCTAAAAATACCATCATAGTGACTGAAACCCTTACCAAAAGCCCGTGATGGTTGACCTATAGCGCATTGTTTTAGAGCTTGATAGTCAAAGTTAAATCCATTCAATTGCGCAGGTGGCCCATAATTTATGCCAGAATTGTCTACTGAATTAGGCAGGCTTGTCATAGGCCAATCGGGTACTAATTGAATTCCTAAACGCTCGCACATAAATGCATTTAACCCATCAACACTACAAAGTACATGGGCAAATAACGTAGGGTAGGGGGCATCAATGATTTCATCGACAAATAGTTCATAAACAATTTCTTTTGACGATGGTGTTACCTGTCCCCGGCATACAAATTTGTATTCAATATTGTGAACGGGTTCAAAGCGCCATCCGTCTTTATCCACAGTATAGCCAATGGCCGTTAGATAAAATGCCATGGTTTGCAGGCAAGCTTCGGCCATCAGGGTACCTGGCATACAAGGATCATTTTTAAAATGTCCTTTGAAATACCAATCTGAAGCATTAACCTGACTGGTTGCTCTCATATACCCGCGTTGCATCGGCCCTCCGTTAATATCAAAATGAGGTATTTTATCAAAAAAACTATGCGTCCCACATTGATGAAGTGGCGTTCTTGTATGTGTGCAGGTTCGTTTATATTGGTCGCCGAAACATATCGAAATATTGCCGTCGTGGTAGGATTCAACTTCATCACGATTAAAGCTGGATTTATCGCAAGTTAATCTACTAGAAGATTTTCTTTTGAGTTTAGTGTAATTTGCGTCTGCTGGATCCCAGATAATTCCAGTAGAGTTCTTTAATTCATCCTTAGTGAAAAATCCAGCTTGGCCGTTTCTCACCGAAATTTTTATTTTATCGTTTACCCGGCAATCGTAATGGAATAAAAAGAGTCGAACATCCCCATGATTCGCGTATCCGTCAATATCGATTTTATATTTCAGTATATCCCCAGGCTTGGGAAGTGAATCCTGAAAGGTAATTTCACATCCCAGCAAGCGGTACGCTCGCTTTCCTTTATTGTGGAAATCAATCCCAAGCCATGATATCAAAAATAAATCTGCCTGGCCGGATTCAATCAATATACCAGCGGGCATCCGTCCATTTTGAAGGTACCATTTATCAGGGAGGACCTCAGATTCCGTCCAAACTGTTCCTAACCCCATTTTACCCGATTCTCCCTTGATTCCAGTGATTCGATCACATAATAATAATGGAGGTTCCGGCATTCGGACCTGAACGTCATAGTCATCCTGCTGCTTAAACTCCTTCCCAAATAGGGTGGAAATTATGCCACTGGCATGAATTATTAAATCGTCATAATCAAATCGTGGTCCCACGGGAGCTCCAGAGGGACCACATTAAAAATCGAATTGATATTTTTTTGGCGAGGTTTTTATAAAGTTATCAATCTTATTATTTAT
>JAJFLO010000456.1 GCA_021772675.1 Verrucomicrobiota bacterium
GAATTATCTGGCACATGTCATCTCTGAAAGACGACGCGGCCACGATGCCCCCCCAATTCCCGCTGCTGCCGTAGCATAGCTGCTCCAGCAGAGCACAGCGCTAATAAAAAGGAAAACCGGGGGGGCTGAACGGTTACAACCCAATGCTATCAGCTAAATCCGACTGATCAAAATTATTGTAGTAAATAATGTACGGATTTAAAGCAACATTATCGGTAACGTTTATACCAAGATTTGCACCAAAAGCGGCAAGCCAATTTTCCCCAACATCTTCAGGTTGTACATAGTCTACTAAGCAACCAACAGTTATATCCAGTTGGTCGGTTAACTCAAAATTCGCAGATGCAAATGGACCCATATTAATAGAAATATCAACATCATCAGAAATATTGTCATTGAATACATTAAGGTAGTTGAAATGAGCTCCCACCGCAAAATTGTCATTGATTGAACGCTTAGCACGAGCGTCAATACCAGTAGTCAGAATTTCATCTTTTAGATTGTCGATATCGGTAACATAAAGCGGGATAGTAATGAAAAATTCGGTTTCTTCTCCCCAGGCATAAGAAATATTAGCTCCATAGGTTTCTCCATCTATATCGGATATGCCCGTTGGTGTCTCTACTGACCAATTATTGTAGAAAACGTCTCCTCCCAAACGATTCCCAGGAGGTCCCCCCGCCTGGCCTTCAGGTTTTGCCTGACTTTCAGGTTCTGCCTGTTGAAAAATGGTTTTACGAAAAATGTCACGAGTTACGCGAACAGCAGAACTGTTTGGTGTTGTTCCTGCATCCGAAGTACTAGGATTTATTCCCAATTCTGCAACTAAAGAATTAAATTCATCTTCTTGGCCATCGATAATAAAATCAAATAACTGAAGTGCCTGGTCCGTAGTTATGCCAAATTTTTCAGCGAGTTCTTGTGCGTCTAAATCTAAGTTTGGTATCGTCGGTCCAGGTCCTATGTCGAGAAGTACACTTGTACGACCCAAATCAAATTCACCAAATATGGCGACTTCGGTGCCAGAATGTACCGCATAAACTGAGTAAGTGAATAAGGTGTAAATAAAAAATAAAGGAACTATGTTTTTCCGACTCATAATAAATATCTCCATATTTTAAAATTATTTAATACCGATTATTATTCATCTGCAACGAACCCAATTTGAAATGAATAGATACAATTAAATCATATTTCAATATATTAGAAATGACAATAGATCAGGCTTCATCAATCAAAAATATCTCCTTGGGACACCTCCTTCTAATTTTATTATAATTGGCGTTTTTTACGTTCAATGCGATGTAGTAATTTTTCCGCTGATTTTCGTACTGCTTGGCGGGTCGCATCCATAAGGTTTTCTGCTCGAAATTCGCCCATAGCTGGAATCGCGATATTAATTGCTGGTCCATCAAGTTCGTAATAGCGCAAGTAAACTGTTACATCAAAAATCTCCGTTTTCTTGACCTTAAAAAAACTCGCTGATTCTGCCTTTTTGACAAAAAAGTTAGTATTAATTGTCAATATCTTATCTGGTAATTTAACATTGGTGAGATCCACATTTTTTGCGTCAAGAATATCACGTATCTTACGGACATTGGCCGGCGATTCAAGTATTAATTCGAAGGAATCAGTGTCATATAATACTTCTTCCAACTCCTGCCAAACAGCATTACCAAATCCTTGTTCTTGAAGTTTTTCTATCCATTTTCCGTATTTATCGTGAGATTCCATGGAAAACGATGCTGGCAAGACATACAATTTGGGTAGCGGATCGGCTGACTGAATTATGGTTGACGTACCAAAGAAACAACTGGAAAGGCAAATGATAAATATAAAAAGTCGCATTCTGGAATGCAGGTTGAATGAGGTATAAAACACGGAACGTGATGTAATCTCATATGAAAATATGCTGTAAAATGGGAGTATAAATTTTTTCCTCATTCTTAATCGCATAATCACAAATTCTTTTTAAAAGTTACATCTGTGAAGCTGGAGGTTTACTTTCAAGACTTTCAGAGAAATCACCGTCACCTTGTGGTTGAACATGAATTTTTACAACCATTCCACGTGCAGACTTTAACTTAAACCCTTTGTACCCCAATTTACCATTTAAAGGTTTTATAACAACTCCATTCATAAGTTTCATTAAATTCTTACCTGTATCTGTGATTTCAATTTCATATAGGCAGATACCTTCGTCGTCAAAATCACTTAACTCAGCATTTAGAATTTGTCGCAAGCCAATAAATTCATTCTGCACAACTGATGCCGCATCATAATCTGGTAATCCTGTAATCTCACATTGGACAATGCGGCTCGGTTTCAATAAATAGTCATCAAAAAAACCCAAGTTAAATTCTTCACCAATAAGCATTCCGATTGCCGCAATCGCTTTATCTTCATTGCCCCAACCTGCTCCTTTTGGGACCTTGTTGTTAAAATAAATTTCTTCGCCCGTATCATTGCTGACACACTTAATAGTCCAGGATGTCAGTTGTACAATATCCATACTCAAGCCAGTATACCGACTAGTAAGAATGCCACTATCAACCTTTGCAATACCACTGATACTAAAATCACTCTTGCGTTTCGCCCCCAATTCCAAAGACCAAACTCGATAGCCAAAACCTGTAATTTTTTCTTTGAGAATATTCTCCGCAATCATTGAACGCTCTTGATCAGCTGACCGCAGAATTGAGACAGCCACATCAATGCGGGGATTACCTGCTTCTTTTATTAATTGAACCCGTTCAGTTTTACTGAGTTGCCCGAGAGCCTCTTTTACCTCACTCAAGACAACCTTTGCTTTAATTCGCAAATGCATAAAACCGTCTTTCCCTAACCAAGGGCCTTCTTCATCAGTTATTTCGCGGATCAATCCTTTACTTTTAGTTATAATTCGATCCTTGATCAATCCATAATTTTCAATAAGCGTCTCGCTGCTGACAAAACATCCAAGTGCCTTTTCAATTACTTGACGTCGAGCGTCCTGACGTAAATGATCAATCATCAACCCTTTGTCTTTTTTATACAAATCAGATTCAGGGTCTGACACTCCTTCTGCCGTAACTGAGATAGTCTCAATGACCGCAAAGGTATTTATAACAGATGACCATGTCAGGATAATTAGGAGGGAAATATATAGGTAAATGGATCGCTTAAAAATGATCATCGGAAGGTCTTTGCATAGTCACGTGCAATGCTCGCAGCCAAATAATCTGCACTCTGTAGTAACGCATTGGCTGCTGCTACATCTTTATCATCACCATGCATCTGTGGCTCGAAATCTACAAATGCCAAAGTTTTATTGTCTGCAGAGTATAAACTGAATTTTCCGCGCACTGTTATGACATTTATACCCAAAAACGTATTCATTCGTTCATTAACGGTAATATTACTTTTAAGAATACAATCCCAGCCATATTGGTCTTCGGCTGCAAGAAAGGCCGTTGGATCATTTTGTTGAATTGCAGCCATTTGGGAGCGCTTCATCAAATCCAGGAGTTCCTCCTTCGAGTGACATCGGAATCCCAATTTACCAAACGCGTTTTTGATTGCATCTGCCATACTGCTTCCATAGTCTGTTCCGGAAAACTCAAGCACAAGATCAACACTCGAAAAACGAACTCTGGCAGACTCAGAAATTTCATTTGCAATAGTTTGTGCTATTTCACTGCTATATTCATTTTGTAACGGTTTTGCTATCGAGGAGCTTGTGAAACCTAACAATCCTGCAATCGCCAATATTTGTATTCGCATTACTCTTGGAAAGAATTTAGGGTTCACAATAAACCTCTTTCTAAATGAATAAAATTGAGATTAACCTATTTTGGAAGTACATCAAGTGATTTTTCAATAACTCCACCCTGATTTACCTTCGGTTCCTGCATTTCCTCGTTATTGGCTTTTTTTCCCGTAGGTTTGGGCGCTTGTACAAATTTAGGTGCCACATAATCGTCAACAGTGGCGCCGTATCCAGTAACTTGAACAATACCATCGGAAACGATCCCTTGTCCAAGGATTTGAGAAATTGTATCCGTGTTGATTTTTAATGTCACGTAGGCATCTTTGTCATCACCTTCCCAGCCATAATTAACAAGTTCGGCCATAAAAATTGCGGCAACAAGTTTCGATTTTATGACATCTGAGGTCAAGATATAATTTTCAACCTTGGATTTACTCTCAAGGTCGAAACCTAATATTTCTTCTGCAAGTTGAGTATAAGCATCAATTTCTGCTACACGAATAGCTTTTAGTGGCGCGGAACTTTCCGGAGTTGAAGTGGCAAAACCGACACGTGTTATTTTAAGGGATGGATCGGGAAATTGAATCCCGGTTAATGCACTTACATTTTCTAAAGTGATCGAAACACTCACTTTCGCGATATCTTTTTCTTTATCGTAAACAATTTCGTCCTCGGTTGTCCCCATTAAACGACCTTTAGTCTTGCTTTCAGCAGTCGCTTGAAAAATGCCATTGACGACGTCAATCACTTTATCTTCACGACGAAGTTTAACACCGTATACACTTTCAACCAACCCACGTTTTGCAATAAGTTTCGCGCTACGTACCGACATTAATTTTTTGCGTCCTGCCCATGCAGAAGAAGGAATTAACATAATCAGAGCTAAAGAACACAGAGCGAAATAAGAAATCGATATTTTAAAATAATGATGTTTCACTTTTTTTTCTCCATTTTTTTATTAGAGGAATCATCCCCGATATTCACTTTTTTTTCCTTGATTTGAGCACGTTGAGTAATAATTGAACCATCATCTTTTTTTAATTTTAGTTCATCTAACTCAAGTGCATCGATTGTTACTGTTTTATTCGCATCTTGATGAGCAATCACATGTGCTTTTAATGAAACTTCTGGAATATTTTCATTTTGATCGACATCCAAAGATTTCAACGCAGCTTTATTAATGGCATCCAGCTTTTCTATACGTTCCTTAATCAATAGATCATTACCTGCCCATCCAGAGGAAATAAGATAACCAAAAGTAATGAACACTAATAAATATTTCATAGTCATCCTCCTAATATTAACCTTATTTGGGGTGTTTACTTTACTAAGGTTTTTGATTCGTAACTCATTCGATTTCAACGAGAAGAGATCAATTCATTACATTCGCGATAGACAATTCATAACTCGTTGATATAACGAATCTTTCGCAAATGTAACCTTGGTAAATTAAACACCCCGGTAACCTTATTAAAAACTCTCACATGACTAACTAAACCTATCAAGTTCATGCGAGTGTATTTCCCAAACAATCAATCTTCATCAAAATCTTCATCGGAGAGTTCACCAAAAATAATTAATCCAGGTGCTGTTTTAGGCATCGTCGGCACACTTTCCTGAGGAGTGGTTTGCGGTACTGCATCACCCGCGTTGGTGCTGGAAGGGACTTCAGTCGAAGCCGGCTCCTGTTCGGCCTGTGCTTGGGCATCGATCATCATCTTTTTGGCTATCTTTAATCGACGCGCTCCGTCTCGTATAGGCACGTTTTCCCACAGATGTATCATCAAGTCAAAGTCATCTTCGATACCTGTTTTTTCTTTCAATTCTGTATACATTGCCAATTCGTTTTCATTTAAGGTCAAGGTAAACAAATCCATATCATAGCCATGTGTATAAGCCAATAATTTCAACTTTGCCGTAAATGTATCATTATCATCATCTTCTAATTTTTCTCTCCATTTTGCGATCAAATTCTGATCCTGCTGGGCCCCTTCAACACAGCGCCAATATGGAACATCAAAATAATTACCTAATAATTCTAAAACACTCATTTCAACGAGCAAACGAATGGCTGAATGTAATCCCTGTTTTTGTTTCAAGGATCCGTTCAATCCAAAACCGCTGCCGGCTAATGCAAAGCCCATCTCACTGCTGTTAGTCTTTTTACTGACCATTACTCGGTTTGACGTCTGCACTCCTGAAATAAGCTGTTGTGTTGAATAATCAACTAATTGCAAATCAATAGCAATTCGAGAAACGTCCATCTCACTTTCCCTACCAACTCCAAGCTCAAATTCAGAACTTCCACCTCCTCCAGAGATATCGAGGTTTTGTGATTTAATACGACTAACTAAACCTTTATCATATTCGGTAATAGCGCCGCTAACCAAAACATTGGGCGCTTGCAATGTAATATCTGCTCGACCTGGCGTCGCACCTCGTTCGGCTAAAGCGTCCTGAGTTAAGACATAGCTTGGATCATAGTCAACATAACTTAAACGAGAGCCAATCTTATTTAGCGATGTAATAACCATTTGCTGTAAGTTTTTGGGAACTCCTCCAGCCGCAGTCGCATCTGATATAGCTTTACTCTGTATACGCAGATAATCACAGTTATAAGCAGCCAGCATTCGGCCAAAACGTTGTAATGATCGATCATAGCGGGTGATATTCTTGGTTGGTCCTTTTTGGCCAGAGTCAACTGTTGCAACATCAATACTGCTAACATTCGCATCAAGTGATTTACATGATGTCATTGTTAATCCCGCTCCACCCGCAATAGATAAACTTAGCGCTAAAGATCTTATACTTTTTTTGTTAATAATCATGCAGAATACATCCTTTCATAACTCAACTTTAATTGTTAAACAAACTATTTAATCTTAATCCCACCACGTTTTGCATCTACAGTAATATTTACATCTCGTACTTTAGCTCCCTTTTCAATCACCGGACTTGCGATATTGACCTCAGCGTCATCTGCACCTATTTTTTTACGATCTATAGTAATTCCTTTTTTAGCGTCAAGGACAATATTAACATTACGCACTTTGGCATCTTTAGTGATTACCGGACTAACAAGATTCAGCTCTTTGCGCTTAAACTTTCCAGTAGCGGTTTTTACGTCATGGATGCCTTTTTCAATATCATCGTCATCCGCATAGATATAAAGATCCCGACTCGCTTTTGATACACCCTCGTTATCCTTATATTTTTCTGCCCGACTTTTAACTAACTTTTTCTTATAAATGGTATTGTCATCGGAATATCCTTCTGGACTTGCCAGAAAGAACACAATGCCTGCCATTAGTGTTCCTAAAAATCTCGTCGTCATCGTTAACACGCCTCCTATTTTAGCCTGACACCACCGATTTGAACTTTAGCATTATTCTTCGCCTTCACATTGCCGGAAACGTCAGTATTTGCATTTAAATCTATATTTCCAAGAGATGAGTTATGCAAATCTACACCTCCAATTTTAACATCGGAATTGATGGCTCTAACACTCCCTTTAACGGCCGTTGCACTAGAAATCTGACTGTTGTGAATGGTCGCATTCCGGGCATTTACTGCACCAATATCAACCTGCGAATTTTTCGCATTAACATTTCCAGAGACAGTAGTACGCGCTCGGACTTTGCTATTTCGCGCGTTCCCATTTTCAAGCAATATACCTCCAACATTTACGGATGACTTATTTGCCTGAATCGATCCTTTTACGTCTGTTTTACTTTCCAGAACAGAACGACTTATTACAGATTTATCTAACTTTACACCACCAATATTCAACTTTGATTTGCGTGCAGTGATCCCTGCATCAACAGTGGTGTTTGTTTTAATGTCAGAGTGACTTACCTTGCTTTGAGTATATCCAGGCATAGACACTATAATTATACTAATCAACCCAATATATATTGTAAATATCTTAGCCATTACACCCTTCTTTGAAACTTAAACCGGTTTTGAGGCTGACTGCACGATTATCTTAATCATAATCTTACTCTTAATTTTGATCAAAAAACGGTTCAAAGTTTCCTAATTTATTAACCAAGACCGAGAATCGGAGGCCTTGATAGTCGC
>JAJFLO010000457.1 GCA_021772675.1 Verrucomicrobiota bacterium
TTATAGTCATTCCAAATTCTCCAAATTTATTTAGTTCTTGAGGTAATTAGTTTTAGCCACTGTTCTAAGCGTGCTCTATATTTGTTCTCGGGAAACTCGTTCAAGATAGCCTCCGCTTTTTTAATATGTTCTAGTATTTTATTTTCAACTTCTTGAATTGCTCCGGAATTTATTAATAAATCACAAATCTTTTCAACGGTTTGAGGTGTGATGTTATTTTTCCCGAGACAGTCCAAGAAATAGTTTAAATCGTCGTCGTTTAGCTTTTTAGCTGCCGTTACAAATAAGAGTGTTCTTTTTCCCTGTTCTAAGTCAGAGGCAATTGGTTTTCCTAATGTATCAATCTCTCCTATCATTCCCAATAAATCATCTTTTAGTTGAAATGCTAAACCTGCATTTTCTGCAAAATCCCCTAGTTTTTTTACCTGGTGGTGTTCAAAGTTTTCTGTATTTAGTCCGATCAGTGCACCGCATTCAGCAGAAAAACGAAACAACCGGCCTGTTTTAAGATTCATCATATTGTGAATAGTTTCAGTTGATTGATCAGATATCTCAAGAATTTCCATTTCAGAATCCAATGCTTCCCCTGTACTGAGGTGAGGGTTGACATGGTGATTTAATTTGTAAAGCATTTTTAGAGCTATGTCTGTGGAAACGCCATCTTGAATGGAATCGATGATTAACTTATTTGCCCATGCTTGTTGTACATCTCCGACTAATATCGCCAGATTATATCCGTATTTCTCTGCTTTTTCTAGAGATAAACCGTTATACTGACTCAATGCTTTCTCTTTAATGTAAGTGTGGATAGATTTACCGCCTCGACGAATGTCATCTTCATCAATTATATCGTCGTGAACCAATGTCCAAATATGAAATATTTCAATTGCGGCTGCTACCTTGAGCGATTGTTGAATGTTTTTACTGAACAATCCACAACTCCAAATGACCAATGCAGGACGCATTGCTTTACTTTTTCTAGATGGATATTCAAGGATGCTATCTCTTAATATAGGCATTGAAATTTGATCAGTAAACGGATCATTAAGTAGAGTGTTTTTTACTAAATTTTGTATTTCTGCCAGATCGTAATTCATGAATAAGTTAGTTTGTTTAGATGTTAGATTGAACTTGTTGAGAACACTGTTTTTGAAATCTTGATTTTATAGGATTTCAAGTTGACAATATAAAAACTCATAGTAGACTACTAACCCAAATTAAATTTATAATTGCAGGCGTGTTGGAAATGGGTTGTGTGACATTCATGTCAAACCGCAATGATTAAAGCCGTATTAATACAGGAGAATTAAACTTGAACGACGAATACTTAGCGCTCGCGTGTGAAAAATTGACAGATCCTTTAGTTGTCGTTAATGTTGCATCAAAACGAGCTAGAGAGCTTGCTCGTGGATCATCATCCATGGTAGTTGTAAAACCTAATCAGAGCTATTTGGATACGGCACTTCTTGAAATCGCAAAAGGTAAAATTGTCGTAGAAGAATCATAATATATAAATTTAGCCTGTCCTACTTTTCATCGGTTATCGAGTCAATCTACAAAAGAAACCCGCGTTTCCCTAAAGAATATCTTGGCAAATCTTAGACCTGAATCTGCGACGATAAGTACCACTACGTCGCGGCCGGTCTGCCTCGTTATCAATCTATTGCAAGTAGTTACTCCGGCAAAAAATTTGATGTCACGCATCTATAACTGCAAGCAGTAGTTTTTTCGACATTCGTTATTCATTTCAGGCAACAATTTTATCCCGCTCAGCGGGATCGAAAACTTGATGACTGTCGGTATACATAAAAAGAAAACCATCTCGGGTTCAAGTTAGAGTTAGTTTGTAAATTTAGTTTTGGCTCGCAGTCCCGTCCTGTTAAAAGGTATATCCAAAACGCTATGCCATAAGAAATACCTCCCAAACATTTCGATTCACTCGCTTTTTGTTAAATATTTCTCATTAGAATCAACCTGAGATGTGGTCTAATTGGTTAAGCTATTTGCGTCTGCTTTTTGGGGAGATGGGTTGTAAAATAATGGCATGGCACTATGGAATAGAATTTGAATATTTTTCCCATCTACTCCCTTAAATATCGCTTTTGCGTCTATTTTTCCGTTTGGTGGAATCGCTTTTGACCATCCTGAATTGTCATCTTTGTTGGTACTGTTGCACAAGAATTTAACTTTGCCATTTTCGAAATTTCGATGCACATTATGGTACTTTCCTGTTTTGAAATCGTATAACTGTGTCTGGGCAATGTAATTGGGTTGATTTAATCCCCAAATAAAGCGTTCTTCCTTATTTTTATTAATATAATTCCAGGTTACCTCTAACGTGTTGTCGTCATGTTTTTCAATACCTTCAAGCTCCAAATATATATCGGGCCAATTGGTTTCTTTAGCTTGGTACATCCGTTCAACCTGCTCATGGGTTGAAAGGACAGGAACTTCAACACTGTGATTGCCATTCTGGTTTAACCCATAAAGTTTAATGCGAATGGGTTTTTGCAATTTTTCGGGGACTTTGAATTGTGCCCAGGCAGGAAAGTCTCTACCTCCAAAAATCTCTTTAGACCAGTTCTCATCACTCTCCTTGTTTGTACTCGAACATGCAGGTAATCCAGACGAATTCATATAAATTCTGTATTCATTACTCGCTGTATCAATTAGTGTAGATTTTGTAACGTAATTTGGTTGAGCGAATCCCCATGAAAAGGATTGAGCAATATCTTCGTTTGTATTGATATAGCTCCATTCAGCTATAATAGTTTTATTATTAATCTGAGCGACGCTTTCAATATTGATTTTTATGTCAGTCCAAATCGTCGAAAGGTTCTTTGGAAATGTTTTAGCTACGACCTCTTTTTGATTATCAAGATCTATCGGCGTAGCGTTGTTTTCTTCTCGTTTAATTAATAAAAATGTAATAATCAAAACAGCAAAAACAACACATGATAAACGTAGCCACATTGGCATTCTTATCGAGCTATTAGTTTCTACCGGATTTTCACTCATTCTTGCTATTATAGTAAGTTTTCTGTTACGAAATTAACTGCATTTCTAAAAATGATCTGTCCCATTCCTTCTTTTTTTAGAACACCATTAAGTTTTTGGCGAATCCATTGCGGGTGATTATAAGGTGACAAATAAGCCTCGGGGTGGGGCATTAGACCAAAAATTCTACCTGATTTGTCACATAAACCCGCTATGGCGTTGATCGATCCGTTGGGATTATAAGGAAAATCATTTGTGGGTTCCATTGATTGTGGATCCGCATACTGTAACACGATCAGATTTTCTTTTTCGATGTCGTTTAACACCGATTGATTTAACACCACCATTTTTCCCTCTCCATGGCGAATCGGCAATGGTATTGCATCGATGTTTTTAGTAAAAACACACGGTGATTGCTTATTGACTTTTAGCGTGACCCAGGAATTGCGAAACACTCCCGAATCATTCGATGCAAGTGCAATCGTCGGCTCAAAATCAATTCCGTTTATCGAGGGTACAAGACCAAGTCGGGCAATGATCTGAAATCCATTGCAAATACCAATGATTAAGTTGCCTCGTTCGACATATTCTTTTAGCGCGTTTCCCAAATGGTTCATAATACGATTTGCAAACACAGTGCCTGCACCCAAATGATCTCCAAAGGAAAAGCCACCAATAAAACAAAGGATTTGAGTTGTTGATAGTTTTTCTGAATTCCTTATTAAATCGTTTAAATGAACTAGTTCTACCGAGGCACCAGCTGTTTCCAATGCTTTTGCTGTTTCACGCTCGCAGTTTAAGCCAAATCCAGTGATTATTGTTGCCGTTACGTTGGGAATCATATTCGGTATACTTTATGTTGTACTCAGTGTCTTTTTATAGGTGGAGACGAGATCATTGATACCTATATTACATAAAATTTTGTTGTCGTCATAAAATGTTAATTTTGGGGCAAGTTTTACTTTTCCAACACAGCTATAAGAAAGTCCATCCATGGTTTTTTCAAATTCTGATTTTTGATCGCCCGGCAGTGTCACAATGAATCGACCGTTTGATTCCGAAAACAAAAGAGTTTCTATATTTAACTGTTCTTTGGTAGGGATTTGTGATAAATCAATATCGAGCCCTAATCGTCCCGCAATAGATATTTTTGCTAATCCAATTGCCAATCCACCCAAAGACGGTGTATGGACTGAATGTAGAATTTCATTTTTTATGGCAGAATGAAGTGCATTATAAATTGTCATACTTTGGTCTGCGTCAACTTTTGGTACGTTGTTTCCAATAAATCCTTTCATCCCATAATATTCGCTGCCACCAAGTTCCTCTTTGGTTAAACCAATGATGTAGACCAGATCTCCTGCACTTTTTATGTCAAGAGATTGAGCTGTTGAAATATCAGGGAGTCTTCCAATCAGTGAAAAAAGTAATGTAGGAGGAATTGATATTTTTTTACCACCCATTACTGCATCATTTTTCATGCTGTCTTTCCCGGAAATACATGGGGTTTTATATGCTTTTGTGTAATCGTATAGTGCCATATTAGAGCGCACAAGTTGAGCGAGTTTGTATTCGCCGTCAGGGGTAGATGTACTTTGTACTGGATCTGGCCAACAAAAATTATCAATCGCGGCAATTTTCTCTAAGCTACCACCAACCGCGATGATCCTGCGGACTGCTAAATCCAACGCGGACGCAGTCATGTGGTAGGTATCAATATCTGAATATTTTGGAACAACGCCATAACTTAAAACGATTCCTTCATTTGCAAGAGGTGATACCATGAATATTGATGCATCAGTCGGGACATCATTCTCAATTCCCACAAATGGCTTAAGCACGCTGAGGCCTTTTACTTCATGGTCATATTGTCTTGCTTTTGCTTCATTAGAACATATATTGAGTCGTTCCAGAAGGCTAAGGACTGAAGATGCGATATCCAGACCGTCATTATCAATGGACTGTGGTTCACTATGGTTCGGTGGTGTCCATTTAGCGCATAATTGCATTTGAGGACATCCCTCATGCATGAATTCCAAATCAAAGTATGCAACCGTATTGTCACGATACTTAATGTGAAATTTCCCGGTGTCGGTAAAATTCCCCAGAACACTGACTTCTACATCTCTATCCTTTGCCAATTGTTCAAATTCCTCGATTTTATCTGGACCAACGGCCAGCGTCATTCGTTCTTGAGATTCTGATAATAAAATCTCCCATGGTTGGAGTCCCTGATATTTTAGCGGTGCCTTTGCAATATCCATGATACATCCCCCGCTGCTTACTGATATTTCTCCAACGCTGCTGGAAAGCCCTCCGGCACCGTTATCCGTGATGTACCGGTAAAGCCCTTTGTCTCGAGCTTCGATGATAAAATCATAGAGAATTTTTTGAGTAATAGGATCACCGATTTGTACTGCTTGTGCGTTGGCATTTTGATCTAATGCTTCACTGGAAAATGTTGCTCCATGAATACCGTCTTTCCCGATTAGGCCTCCGGCCATGACAATTAGATCGCCAGGTTGAATCGATTTTTCATGTCCCGGTTGCCCGTTAATGGTTTTTGGTAGTACGCCAACAGTACCACAGAAAACTAACGGTTTTCCGATAAAACGATCATCAAATAGCTCCCAGCCGTAACCATAGGGTACACCGCTTTGATTGCCGCCTTCAATCACACCTTGATGAACCCCATCCCGGATTCGTCTCGGATGTAATAAACCTTTTGGAATTTTCTCCGCTGAAATAAATGGAGAGCCAAAACAATAACCCCAAACGTTAATCAACAAATTAGCGCCTATTCCCGTCCCAAGCGGATCCCTATTGACACCAACAATTCCAGTCATGGCGCCTCCATATGGGTCAAGAGCGGATGGACTGTTATGTGTTTCAACTTTATAAACAAGATCAATCTTGTCATTAAATGAAATAACCCCGGCATTGTCATTGAACACTGAAACGAGCCAATCGACATCTTCTCCTATTTCGTAAGTGCTCCTTTTTATAAAGCTTTTATAAAGACTTGTTATCTTGCTAGTAATGCCATTTTCATCGGTATAGTTAATTTCGGCATCAAAAATTTTATGTTTACAATGTTCCGACCAGGTTTGAGCAAGAATTTCAATTTCGACGTCGGTTGGATTTTGTGTCAACCCCATCGCCTGTCTACCATTATCAATGTCTTTACGTGTAAAATATTGCTTTATTTGTTTCATCTCCATTAATGAAAGCGCCAGGCAGCGATCCTGGCTTAACCGAATTAAGTCATCATCGGGAATATGAATATTTATTTCCTCAACATGGATTTTGTTACTTTGCAAATATTCGGGTTTATTGATGGGGATGCCATTTTTCTGCAATTCTGCTTTTGAAAGACATTCAATTGATTGAATAATCGGATTTGCAAGTAAATTTTCAGCAACTGTTTGAATTTGATCTGCGTTCATTTGAGACGCAGAGATTAGATATTCGATTGAACTGAAAATTTGTTCGTTGGTATTTAATGATCGCCCGATCGTATCACATAATAGTGATTTGGCTGTGGTTGCAACGTTATCGGTGACACCTGGCAAAAAACCGATAATAACGATCCAGTCAAAATGGTCAAGGTTTGATTCACCAATTACACCACGCTGAATGACTGGATTAGTCATACCTTTCAGCATTTGCTTAGCGTCGTCATCTGTAATATCTGCGATAATGGAAAACACATCCCTAGTTTGAATTTTCTCGACGGAGAATCCAAAATATTGAATGATTTTACTCAGTGTTGCTTTACCGCGAGTATCATGTTCTGATTTAAGAGGGCTGACTTCTAACCTGAAATACATAAGTGTTATTTGGGGTTGACAGTGAATGATTGAAATTTAAGTAAACCAATAAGCTAATATAAGAACGTTGGAGTGAAAGTCTATCAATGATTTTTATATGGAAATTTTATATTTTTTCTGAAACAATATCTGTATTAGGATTTTTGTGAATTGTTAAGTATTGATTAAACGCTAACATAATTTTTAATAATAAAACGGGTTTCAGGTGTCAGGGACAGGGTAGGTAAAAATCCACAACGATTCATCGTTTCGAGAATAACAAGTTGTGAGAATAGACCTCAGAACCAATACGAAATAGTTTAAAATAGATTTTAATTCGCAGCGAAAAAACTGACACCTGAAACCTGAATCCAAATCATCGTGAACGGTTACGATTTTTATAGGTTTAGGTAGCTCAGCCATTTTTCTCACAAAGTAGGCTTGTGTAATACCGTTAGCGCGGATTTCTCACCAGAACTTTCCAGACGTACAAACGTCATAAAATCCTTTTGTAAAATAACATGTGAGTAGATGGCAGATTACATATTTTGGAATTCAACAAATAGTTACCTGTGGTGAATTTATCATTCGTTTTATGCGGGCCTGATACGTGTCTCCTAAACAATAATACGAATTTATTCAAACATTATAAATGATCTTTGAAATTCTTATGCAATTATGCTACTTTACCTGCATTTTTTATGCTTAAAAAAACTCCAGAAACTAGTTTGTTGACTTAAATAATTTCGAAAAAAGGTCATTATGAGTTCAGATTCTCCAAATTCCGAAGGTCACGATAACGAAGTTGAACCTGCCGCAGGAGTTCCTAAAATTTCTCTCAAAGTATCAAATGAGTCTGGAAATCTTGAACAGCTTGAAGTTCCTGTAACCGGTATGTCACAGTTGAAACCCAAATCTCCAGAGGAACCTGCTCCAGTCACGGGTGTTAGTGCGCTAAGTCATAAGGTGTCTGCCACAGAGGAGTCAAAAGAGCAACAGGCATTATCTGAAGAGGAACCCACGGCAGTTATGGACGTCTTGTCAACAAGCCCTAAGTCACCTGTCGAACCCGATAATACTTCACCTCAAACTCCTGTTGATGGGGCAATACCTTCTGATTCAGTTTCAGGTACAATTCGTTTGTCGCAAATGGCAATTGGAGAAACCACTGTTTGTATTGAGCATGCGCCACAAGAAGTGATTGGAAACCGTTATAAAGTCATTCGTGAAATTGGGCGGGGTGGTATGGGAATTGTTTATCTGGCGCAGGATCAAAAATTAAATCGATATGTTGCCATCAAGCGCCTGCTTCAATCTGCAAATAGAAGTACTGTTCAAAGACGGTTTCTTCGAGAAGCCCAAACAATTGCTTCATTAGGCCATATTCATATCGTCAATATCCATGATATCGGGCAGGATGAATTTGGTTACTATATAACCATGGAATATATTTCTGGTCCCGAATCACTACTAGATCCCGAAGAAAAGGTGCCACCCATCCGGCCTATCTCGTTGAGTGAATATGTAAAAATCAAGGGCCCCTTGCCTTATGACGAAGCATTAACCTTCATCTTGAAGCTGTGTAGTGCGTTGGATTACGCTCATAATCGGGACATTATACATCGCGATATTAAACCATCGAATATTTTATTGGATGAACGATTTGAGCCAAAAGTGGTTGATTTTGGATTGGCGCGTCCGATTGGCATAAAAGATACTGAAGAAATTACCTTACAGGGGCAACCCATGGGAACCCCGGAATACGTGGCGCCAGAGCAATGGAGTGATGCAAAAGATACAGACTGTCGTGCAGATATTTTTGCCGTGGGCGGTGTATTCTGGTATATGATAAGTGGTAAAATTCCACGATATTTTCGTGAGTCCGAATTACCTGAGGATATTCGCGCTCCTATTGCCAAGACATTAGCGCACAAACGTAATGATCGTTATAGCACGATTAAAGAACTATCATCTGCGTTGGAAAAAACAGATTTGGATAGTGTTGCTGAACAGGATTCTGGAGTTTTTAGGGAAATACTTGCCGCGGGTAAATGGGCATGTCCTAATTGTAGAGCGGCAAATGCAGATGCTGCCAAGTACTGTTTTAAGTGTGGTTCTTTTGGAATGGAAACGTGTCCAAAATGTGAAGAAGAAGTAAGAGTTGGAACTCAATTTTGCGCAAATTGCGGAGTCGATATGAAGTTAGCTGAGGAGTCCTCGTCCGTGCTGGTTACTGCGAGAAATCAAGCTGAATTCAGGGAGTACGAAGCTGCTTTAAGTACCATCAAAATTCTTGATAGTAAGAATCATCCAGATGCAGGGGGACTGTCAAAGAAATGGCGTCAAATTATTTTGAATAGACGTAATCTGTTGTCAGACCTGGATTCCGCAATACGCATTTTTAATGTTGAAAAAGCAGTTAAGGTTTTTGATGAAGTTAGGGAATTGATTCCAATGGAATGTATTTCTGAAAGCCCTGATTTCGATACCGTTGTCAAGTATTCTTCACTTGATATTGAGTTGAAAAATTTATTGAAAGAATCTGCTGCCAGAGCTCAAGATGATTACAATTTGGATAAATTTTCGCAAAATATCAGTTTCCTCAATCAGGTTTGTGGACTGGAATCCTGCAACTCAATTAACACAGAACTTCAGGGGATAAATACCGAATTAAATAATATTGTTACAAAAGCCGGACTGGCAGTTGGTATGAACTGCCTTTCCAGGGCAATGGATATGCTTGAGTCTTCATCGCCATGGAAAGGTAGTGAATTAGGGGATCGTCGCAATAGAATGATGAAAAATTGCGAAGTAATGATTGAAGAGAGGGAGAGCTTGATTGACAATCTGGAAGAAGCTGCTCAGAAAAATAACTATTGTGAAGGAATTAAGTTATTAAGTGAAACCTCTCGATTCAGGCTTCCGCCGAACAATAGTGAAATGGAACCGGATGATGATGATTTAGCTGCACATGAACGAATTGTTGAGGTGGACAAAGCGCTTAGCAATAAATTTTTGCAGAAAATGCCTGACTGGATTGAGGTGGATAACTGGGGAATATTGGATGATGCGTTGAATGTATTGCGTGGTTCTAAAGAATCTGGTTGGTTAAAGATCAATAATGATCTAAAAGCGCAGGTTAATAAAAAAATTGCGAAATACTATAATGACGCAGTATTATTAGAATCAAAAGGAAAATTTCTTCAAGCCGAAAAGATTTGGGGGACTTTTGCTGTTATCCCATTCAATCTGGTGCCGACGAACTTGTTGACGTATTCAAAAGAATTCTCTAAACGTAAACAAATACATTTTCACAGAACCCGGGATACCTTATTCAAACGGATTGCATTTGTCTTATTAATTCTTTGGGGCTTTGCTGTTTATAAAGCGGCCATATTATTTTTTAGACAACCGCCAGCTGTGCGGCAGTCTAAAGAGATATTAGATTTATTTATTCCAGGCATTACTCATTTTGTCTTATTTTCTTTAGCATTTGGTCTTATTTTTATTAAAAAGTTTGGCAAATTCGAGAGGAAAAAGGGGTTGGACATCATTCCGGCTCGCTATAATTTATTAAACTTTTTGATATGTATATCACCTATCAGTTTAATTGGATATTCTGTTGCGGTTACTTTTGATAAATTCAATAGAGTATCAATTATTGGGGCAATATTATCACTTTTATCAGTCGCGGTAGTATGGGCTGTCATTGATTTAGTCAAACGAATTATTTTTCGTTATCCTGTAAATATAATAATGATGTTCGGTCTCACAGTATCTTGGATACTTACTTCGTTTCTTCCAGCTGTTGTCAGGATACCGATGCATAAATTATGGCCTGTATTGACTTTTGTTCATGGGATTCTGTTCCTGATAATCGCCGCTATTGCCAAACAGCCACTTAAAAAAGAAGTCTCTGAGCCAGTCTCTAATCCTTCTGAAAAATCTCCATAAGGTGAGTCGCTTTAACGCCTGCAAATGGGAGTTGATTGGCGCTCAATATTGGATTTGTTAGAGTTCACAATTTCAGTTGTGTTATTCTGATGACCCAATAAACACCAGCGTTATGATCTGCAACTGGTAAACAAGTGCGACGGACAAATTTGAGTTAAAAAAATCTTAGCTATGTCCTGAATCTCTAATGTAGAATAAACATCATTTATAATGACTAATTATTTAAATCTCCATCATAATTCCTTCGTTAAAAACTCAATTGCTTATTGCTTAGTAATCTTTCTTTTTTGCTTGCTTGGTCATAGTGAAAGTGGAAAGACTGAACGATCAGGTAATCAGGTCATGATCATTCCCTTGAAAGCACAAATTGATAAAGCAATGCTGTTTTATTTACGTCGCGGGTTTCAACTTGCTAAAGAAAATAAAGATGTAGGTACAATTGTTATCGATATGGATACTCCGGGTGGTGAATTACGGGTAACAGAAGAAATCATATCATGGATTCGTTCGATTAACACCGAAGGCATTAAAATTTATAGCTACGTGAACTCAAGAGCCCAAAGCGCAGGTGCAATAATCTGTCTTGCAACAGATGCAATTTACATGGCTCCAGGCAGTCGTATTGGCAGCGCAGCGCCGATACTAATGGCCCCCGGAGGCGGAATCCAGGAAATGCCGGACGATATCAAGGAAAAAATACTTTCCGATACACGTGCATTAGTCAGAGGCTTAGCTCAGGAAAAAGGATATCTTCCAGAATTGGGTGCGGCAATGGTTGATAATAGTATCGAAGTCAAGATAGGTGAGCAGATTGTATGTGAAGAAGGAGAACTTCTAAATTTGACAGCCGAAGAAGCGGTTGAAATAATTCCTCCGAGATTGAAGCCTCTGCTTGCACAGGCAATCACTCGCGATATAAACGAGCTTGTTGAACAAGAGGGAATTAAAAATCCTCAATTTACCACATTCCGGGAACATGGAACTGAAAAACTCGCAAGATTGATTACCATGATTGCACCATTCTTAATGACCCTAGGATTTTTGGGGATTTATATGGAAATGAAAACACCCGGATTCGGATTACCGGGAATTCTCGGCGCGTGCTGTATCGCCTTATTTTTATTTGGGCATTATATCGCCGGACTAGCTGGGAAAGAAGATATTTTGTTGGTCATGATTGGGTTTGTGTTAATTGTTGTGGAAATATTTTTACTCCCTGGTTTTGGGGTTTGCGGATTATTAGGTATTCTTGCCGTCATTGGCGGGATCATTATGGCGATGATTCCTCACATTCCACAGGTTCCTGAATTGCCAAATGTCACATTTCAACCCGTCTTTCTGGAGGCATATCTCAATAAAGCATTATTGAATATGGTAATATCTATATTTATCACAGGCGTAGGCATATTTATTTTGGCAAGGTATTTACCCAATATGCCCTTTTATGGTCAATTGGTGTTGCAGACAGTTGAGAGCACCGCAGATGGCTATGTTGGTGTCAACATGGAAGAGAATAGCAAATTAGTTGGTAAGACCGGTAATACGCTAACTGATCTCAGACCCTCTGGAACTGCAATCATTGATGATAAAAGAATTGATGTTGTGAGTCATGGTGACTATATTGAGAAAGACGAAGAAGTAACCGTTATAGAAGTCAACGGGCCTCGGATTGTCGTAGAAAGAAACGAACCCGGTTTTGATGATAAAGAAACAACATAATTTGTCTGACGATTTTTATACCCACTTCAAACTATTACTTCAGGGCGATTCGTTCGGAGTTCCGCCTTTAGACGGCGTTTAAAAAGGCTTTTCTAAGTAGGACTTCTGTCTTTCCTACAGCTTTTCGACCTCTGATTTTTGGCAATCATATCTTATTGGTCGCAAAGGCCTGTGCCCCCTTCAATGCTAACTATTCCATTAAATCGTTTTTAACACTCATCACTCATTATTCGACACTTACCACTCAATCAATTAGAAAGCTGAATTTAAAATTGGATTTGTCAGATATTATCAAAGCTAAAAAAAAGATCGTAATATTGACTGGTGCTGGAATCAGTACCGAAAGCGGAATCCCCGATTTTCGCAGTCCGGGTGGTTTATGGTCAATATACAGAACCGTAACCATACAAGAGTTTTTAGCGAATGAAGAGGACCGAAAATACTACTGGCAATATAAAAGAGAATCTTATAAAAATATCGTGAAAGCAAATCCCAACGATGGACACAACGCATTGGTGACATTGGAGAAAAAAGGAAAATTACAATGTCTAATTACACAAAACATTGACGGGTTACATCAGATTGCTGGCAATAGCTCAAACTTAATCCTTGAACTGCATGGAACCGATCGGCAGGTAATATGCTTGAAATGCTCAAAATTATATAATCGTGACGAAATCCAAGCTCACCTCGAAAGGTCTGATGATGTGCCTGTATGTGATGACTGTGGCGGATGGCTGAAACCAGCTACGGTGTCATTTGGTCAGAATTTGCAGCCTCAAATTATTGAACAAGCTATGTATGAAAGCGAACATTGCGATGCATTTCTTGTTATTGGATCATCATTAACCGTTCATCCCGCAGCCTTATTACCTGAACATGCAAAACGATCTGGCGCATGGTTAGGCATTCTCAATGGCGATCCCACTCCATTGGACTCATTCTCAGATTGGGTGTGTCATGATCCAGCTGGACAGGTGTTACAAAAAGCCATAAATATAACTATATGAAAATTAATCGTAAAACTGTTACAAATAAAATGGGAATTTATTTTGGGAAATTTTGGGGATGCTTCACGCTAAGCTCGAAAAAGTAGTTTACACTTTTGTTAAAAAATATTCCTTTCATTTAAATTGAATATCGAATGTCGAACAAGGAATTATGAATGACGAAGGAAAAAACTTCATGATTCGACATTT
>JAJFLO010000458.1 GCA_021772675.1 Verrucomicrobiota bacterium
ACACTTTGGTCTGTGGATCCACCGTCTATTATTATGTATTCAAGGTTTGGGTAATTTTGTAGTATAACTGAACGGATTGTTTCCTCGATATATTGCCCCTGATTATAAGATGGAGTGACAATGGTGATTTTCGGCCAATTAGCAGGGTCCTGATCTATTTTATTTATGTATGCACTCTCTGCTGTCCAAGGCCACCCTGTTTTTCTCTATAGAGGAGATGGCAATTCAAACAATGCAGGACACCTTGTGTTCATAATTTTCTGATCATCGTTTTTCAATCAATTCGTCATACAATTCCATATATTTAGCTGCCGCTACATTGCTTTCAAATTTTTTTAGCACTTTCCCTCTAGCATTTTCACAAATATCTTTATAATTTTCATTGTTAACTACCCACTCTATTCCAGTTGACAAATCTTCACTTTCAAATGGAATTGCTTTATAACCATCTACTTTATGATCGACAATGTCCTTGGGACCTGTTGCATCAAAGCATACCACAGGTGTACCACAGGCCATGGCTTCAGCTAATGTCTTGCCAAAAGCATCCATAATAGTTGGTGCCACAAAAACATCACAAGCAGAATACAACACCCTTAAAGAAATATTATCATATAAAAATCCAAAACATTTATATTCAACGCCTAACTTATCGACCACACTTTTATCCGACTTACCAAAAAAAAAGAAAAGAAATTTATCTCTATCTAAATGCTCTATTGTCTCCAAATATTTATCCAAACCTTTGTTGAAGCTATTCATATTAGCCGAGCCGGTTAATATGATTTTTTTACGCGTTTTTATACCCAATGTTTCTTTTGCAGTATTTTTTTCTATTGGGAAAAATACGTTCGTATCGATATTATTGTGAATAGTTTGCACATCAAAGTCCTTAAACAAGGCGCTTTGCCGCGCACAGTCACTTATCCAGTGGCTAATCCCGACAACTTTCATCTGTTTTGGGAGATATTTTTGTTTCCTTTTCCAGACCAGTCGTGAAAGGTCATAAACGGTAGTGCTTCCAAGCTGCTTACACTCACCGCATCCTGTTTTATACTGTTCACACTCCAAAGAGCAATGACAACCACCCGTCATTGGCCACATATCACGCATTGTCCAAACGATAGGTTTCTTAATTTTAGCCAAATCCTTGATATCAATAAAACCACCATTAATCCAATGCAGGTGGATGATATCCGCCCAGTCGTAAAGTGGATCTGAAGTAAAATCATGGCCAACAAACCCAGTACTGAAAATAACTTTATTACGGTCGTAATAAAACAATGTCAACAGGCTATCAATTTGGGAGCAAATAAGCGATAATATCTTTTGACTTTTACCCGGAGTAATCGTGATAACGCGGGGATCATCTAGTGTCTCCTTTGAGTTTGTCAAAATCTTTGAATCTACCCCTAAGCTTACTAATCCCTTATGAAGCCAGTATGCCCCTCTAGCAGCGCCGCCACTAAGTTCACCCGCAACAATGTGAAGAATTTTCATGTGGTTTTAATCAGTTCAAAATTCCTTTTCTTCGGCATGCAGGCACCGAGTTGGGCTGCCAACAAGTGATAGAAAGTGGTAGTCCCGGTGCGTGATGCTCCAACAACAATGAAATCAGGAGTCATAATGAAATGACTTGGACGCGGTTCGCTGGTGTTGAACTACGGCTTACACCTTTGAAAGCCATTCCAACGACCACCCACTATATCGATCAGTCAAGATTTCAATCTCTCCAAAATATCGATAGCTCAGCTCTTGCTTAATACTCTGGGAAATATTATGTCACGGGTCTTTAAAGATATTTCCATGAGACGTAGTGCCAAAGTCTGTTGTCTTATCAGGCACACCAATGAAGTTACAAATATCTGTGAAAAGCTCATCTGGGCTATATTGGAGAACTTCAAGAAAACTAATAAATAGACAGCAATTCCCGGTGAAAATTTAACCGGTTACTAATTTGAAAATATTACAGGAAACAGCTTTTTTCAAGTTGATTCTCGCCCTAGTTTTTTCAGAATATTTAGCGTAAATTTAATTTTTCAAAATCTGCTAGATTTTTAAGAAACACCCTTTATCTTGTTTGATTATAGCTAATTATGATCAAATAATGACAAAATCTACGACAACTCAAAACGTATTATCAGGTGACAGTCTGTTCAGTGCTATTCGCTCAGATTTTGAAAACATTTCCGATCATCGACAATCTGGGAAGGTAAAAATCCCGTTAGCCGATGCTCTTATGTCTGGTTTTGCTATGTTTTCTATAAAAGCCTATTCACTTCTACAATTTGATGAGGAGATAAAAAACGAGGCTGTAGGAAATAATTTAAGAAACATTTACAAAATCAAGAAATTTTGTTCGGATACGCAAATGAGGGAGATTGTTGATCCTATGGATCCTGAAGCTCTAAGTCCCAGTTATAAGACCATCTTCAAAATATTAGAACACCAAAATGGACTTGAACAATTTAAGTTTCTGGGTAGCTATTTTCTCCTTTCTATGGATGGAACTGGTTACTTCTCATCGAAAAAGGTTCATTGCGATAACTGTCAGACCAAAACGAATAAAAAGACCGGAGAAATTACCAATTCTCATGCCATGTTAGGCATTGCTATCGTTCATCCGGATAAAAAAAAGTGATTCCTCTGTCTCCAGAGCCCATTATCAGACAAGATGGAACAACGAAAAATGGCTGCGAACGAAATGCCGCCAAAAGGCTGTTGAAAAAACTAAGGGACGATCATCCCAATTTGCCAATCATTATAACCGAAGATGCATTATCGCCAAACGCCCCTCATATCACTGACTTAAAAGAGCAGAATATGCGTTGCATACTCGGAGTTAAAGAGGGAGATCACAAATTCCTGTTTTCGCAGGTGACAAAAGAAAAATTGGCCGGAACAACAACGACATTTGAGATTGAAGACGATGGCGTCATTCATAGATTTCACTTCATCAATGAAGTTCCACTGAATGAGTCGAATCAGGATCTGTTGGTTAATTTCATGGAATATTGGGAAATTACAGATAAAAAAACGCAATATTTTAGTTGGGTTAGCGATATTGAGATAACCACAGAGACTGCCTATGAGATCATGAAAGGAGGAAGGGGGCGCTGGAAGATTGAGAACGAAACTTTCAATACTCTTAAAAATCAGGGATATAAATTTGAGCACAATTTTGCGTTATTGATGATGTTGGCATTTCTTATTGACCAGGTTCAGGAAATCGGCTGCCAATTATTTCAGGCAGTGTTAGGCAAAAAAGGCAGGAGAATAAGACTCTGGAAAACCATGAAATCCTATTTCCATACCTTGGTTTTCGATTCTTGGAAAATGCTTCTTGAAACGATACTTTATGGTTTTAAGATTAACGGATTTACGATTCTTTATGATAGTTCGTGAAACGATCAGTCTAAAACCACTGAGTCTTACATTTTTAGGCATGCATCAAATTACGATTCTCATCCTAATCAGAGACATGGTTTGAGATTTAATTTCCTCTATGGAATCTCGTTTCTTTGAGATTTTCATTTTTATATAACCGTGATTTTCAGGCCAATTTAATATGTCTATAAAAAGGCCGTCATTGCTTCTTGTAATTATGGATACGAGAAGGCATGCATGTAAATTTCTAAGCGCATAACAAAAGACGACGAAATAAGCTGGAAAACGATGAAAGAATAAATAGAACTGCTTTTCTACTCTATATTTCAAAAAAACGGTGGGGAATTTCATTTGAGGGAAGTTTGTATCTCGTGAAATAACTAATTATCAGCGGAAATACTAATGTTTAAACACTTCACCGGGAATTGCTGATAAATAGATAGTTTCATTTAGCTGTTCTTTTCAATTGATTGATATCATTACCGAGTACCCTGTAGATGCCCGAAGACATCCAAATTGCCAGGTTGCATATACGCAGCATTTAAATCTCATGATGGCTGACGAAGAGATCGGAGCAATGGATACATAAGAGATATGAGCGATTTGACAATCAAATTTATTGGCTTGACATTTTCCGGGAGCCCAATATGCTCTTTGACTCCTTAATGTCAGAATTTCATAACCATTTTATAAATGATTAGGAGTCTTTTTAGATTTATGTGTTTGAAATTGTTTGCAGCAAATGAATGCTATTCCACTGATACTGAAAACTGAAGCCGAGACCGAGAGGAATCTTGAAAGTGAAATCTGTAATAACAAAGCTTCTAAACGCAGTTCAATATAGAAGTCGTGAATTTCGGGCGTATAAACGTGCGATCGTTAGGAAATCTTCCTCACCTAACCCCAAGTTTGTGCTTCTAAGTGGTGGTAGAAGAGGAAGCCTCCTTTTGATCGATTTAATCAATTCTCATCCAAATATTTATTGTGACGGAGAAATGTTTCATCTAAACTATGTAAAGAAGCTTGTTTTCCCTACACTATACCTCAAAGGCCTTATCACAAGACGCTTAAAGGACGGATATGGATTCAAGTTATCACTTAGACACCTTGAACTTCAACAACTTAACCCCAAAGCGTATTTAACGGGACTGCATAACCATGGATGAAAAATCATCTACTTGCAAAGAAAAAATATCCTTCGTAGCCGGATTTCCTCTATGATTGCGCACAAAAGAGGGCAATGGCATACCACATCATCCCAATCTTTGCAAGAGCAGTTATTTTACATTGACTCTGATGAACTGATAAGAAACGTCTCTAAACAGGATGAAAGAAGGAAGGGAGAAGAAAAAATACTATCTCAATTTCCACATTTGAAAATTATCTATGAAGAAGACTTATTGAGTTCTCGGTCTCATCAAGAAACCTCCGATCGGATTTTTTGCTATTTGGATGTCACTTCAGCACCAGTTAGCACGAAGTTGGTAAGAACAGGTTCAGATCAACTATCGAATTATATCTCGAATTACGATGAAATTGACCGGAAAATCAGACAAACACAATATGCACACTTACTTGATTTATCCTAGCCTGATTAATTCATGCGATTTCGCTACGAGAGTGCCTGAACTAATCAGGCTAGTGTAGTGTCGAATTAATGATTAATCCCCAATTATGATCCACTAATATGGGACCATCTTTATTCTGTTTTTGGCATTTTAGCAAAAAAATGTTTTAGCGAATCCAACCATTTTATTACGAACTATTTCTAACTTCCAATATATCCAATCCATCAAAGTAAAGGAGTGATTATTATCGCTTCTGGTAACGTATTTATGTTTAAGGCGGCTAATCCTTTTTTGTCGATTCGGCAATCCGTAGGCGGATGAAATCGTTAGCGGGTATTCATGCAACAATTTATTATTGAAAGATAGAGGCTCTTTTTCCTCAATTTGGCTTCGATTACAAAATTCTTCAAATCTGGTTTTAAAAAAAGCCGGCTTGAGTAGAATATCACCGTTGTACAGTAAGCCATCTGTAATGCCACCAATGATAACTTTAAAATCGAAATCCTTGTGCCAATTTTCGCCTATACCTGAAATAAAAGTTGGTATTATATCAGCATGCTTCCTGGCATGTACAAAACTCTTTCTATACAAATCAAAATAAGATTGTTGAAAATCATGGAGACCATACACGACAGCATCGAAGAAAAAATGATATCCATCTTTTGCCATAATGTCGTATATTGATGATTCTGGCCTTATGAACTTACTCGTTTTCTCAGCTGCATTAATAGCAATGTCCAAATATTGAGTTCGATAAAGATGAGGTCCTCCAACTCGGCAGTTGCAATAAATTTTATCCAAAATCATGCCTTGGTAAACAAAAAAATAATCGTCGAGACAACTTGCCTTTATGGTCATTTTCTTAATTTCCCCAGGTAGAATTAAAATATCGGCATCAAGAGCTAAGGTCCAAAACCTATTTAGTTCTATTCCGATTTCGAACGTTTTTTTAATCGCTGCGCTAAACGGTCTTTCCTTAATTATATGAATATTTTCGGATATAACCTGCTCACAAGCTAATTGATAACACAGCTCTGTTGTTCTTTCTCCAACGCTCCGGATTACTACTGCTACATTATCAACTTTTTCACTTGTCTTCATCTGAATAGATTTATTGCGTTAGAATATAACTATTACCTGAATCCGTGAAAAAACACGACGGAATCGACACAACCATTTGGGTATAAAAGAATTGTAATAATGTTCGAAATACCTGCGGGTATGCCTGCACATTATTGCAACACTTTATATCCCAAAGCGTTACGCCGATTCCATCACATTTTTTCACGGATTAAGGTATTACTTAAAAAGAATGCCTTTGATCTGCTTATTTTGGTACTGATTTCTCCAGAAGAGTGCAGATTTGAGATGATAATGGCGTGCAGTCGGGCATAAATCTCTCAGCAATCGGTAATCCAAATAAGTGTGCAGGACAGCGATTCAGCCGTTGACGACTGAGAACGGTGCCGCTATACCCCAAATCGGAGAGAATTCTGAATGTTGATTCGTTGAAAGTATCCATTCCACCGAAAGGGACAGCAAATACCATCGTCTGATTCAAATCCGGGTGTGCATTAAGGAAATCATGTATTGTGATTATTTCTGCCGTCTGTTGTTCATGCGTCAGGCTGGAAAGTACATAATGCTGGTGGGTATGATTGCCATAGCACACTAACGGGCTGCTAATAAATCGAGTAGCAGGCTGACTAAAAGATGGCATGGTAGATTCAACTCCCGACTGATCAGCGAGGAAAGCAACCAAAGTCTGGTGAACTTCTCGACTGTTATTCCGTGGATCTTTTGTATATCGATAGAATGACTGACCTTCAATTCTAAAACGGTGCTTTGTCCATTTATCGAATTCGGCTTCAAGGCCCGAAGTAATTATCAGGCGAACAAGATCGCGCCAAAAAAACGCACCGTCTGCTGTGGCACTATTGACAAAGATCGTACACGGAATGTCAAGATCTCGAAGGATAGGCAGGGCATTTTCAAATACTGAAGTGTAGGCATCATCAAAAGTGATCACTGCCAAGCGTTTCGGTCGGCGAGCCGCAAAATACTCATCAAGACAGACAATTGTATATCGCTCTTTCAGGTAGCTAAGGTGTTCATGCAGTCTTTCTGGATCGACGTTGTGAAGACCATTGGAAAGTGACTTCGGAACCTTCTTGAACGTCGCATGGTACACAGGAATTGCAGATTCGTGTGCCAGGGTGCGATGGAAGATAGAACGGGCTTTCATACGAGTCCGATTGATGAGATTGCTAGGCAAGTGTTTTGTACCCCCATTTCGCCGCATCGTCTGCGACTTGCTCGTAAAACTCGCGGGTCTCCGTCTCATCCCAGTCGTCGCCAATACGTGCTATCTTGGTCGAATTCGGTCGCGAATGTCGAATATCGTCAAATTCGCCCTGAGCCAGCTTAGAATGAAAGTCGAAAAACTGCGTGAGTTGTTTGTAAGCCTCAAAATCTAGCTGCTCAATCTTCTGGATTCGCCAATGGCTCTCCGGTAGCATTTTAAACTGCTCGCGAACTGACGAGTTCAATGCACCCCAATACCAGCTACATTTTCCAACCTGCGTCAGTTGGTTCCATGAAGAGTATTCCTCCCCACGCGGCGCAATACGCCCAAGAAAGTGATGAAAGTGATTCGATTTTTGATAGCCAAGAGCCTTATTGGGGTCAGCCTGTTGAAAGCTTTCAGAATACCAGCCTTTGGCTATGTGTGACTGAACAACTTTAACGGGATCTCGTATCAACAGGAGAAATTTAGCGCCAAACCGTTCGTACAGCTCAGTTATTGACAGCGACAGATATGGACTGCTCTCAAAGGAGATGGCAGCCTTCTGAAAGTCTCCCTGGATATTACGATTCATTGCCTGAAAAAAACCTTCGTCGTCTACCGGCAATTGATACCACTTACAATAACGGTGGAATGTTTCGATCTCTGGTTCGCGGCAGTGTGAGGAAGTAACTTCCGGTTCCCTGTTTATGACCTGGTGCAAAAACATGGTGCCGCAACGGCCGGTCCCAACTGAGAAGGCAACTCTTGAAATATTACCCTTTTTCATTGCAATTACTCCGCGTAATTATTAAAAATAGTGTTCTCAAGTTTTTCCCCTTCCACCCAACGTCGAGCCCATAACTCCAACGAAATAAGCAACCACTTAAACCGTGATTCGCCTTTGTCGTAAATCTCGGTCGCAGCGCAGGAATTCAGAAGACCTCGTTGGATCATGGATCCGTCAAGAACAAGGTCCCGCCCCCAACTGGTGAATTCCTTCTCCATCCACGAGCCAAGTGGTATACTAAATCCTTTCTTTCGCCCTGTTAGTAAAGCTCTTGGAACATGCCTGGATACGGTTTTCTTGAGCAACGCCTTGCGCTCACCTCCACGGTATAGAATCCGGTCATCGATCCTGAAACTCAATTCGACCAGTTTCGGATCGAGAAATGGAACGCGGACCTCGACACCGTTGGCCATGCTAGCCCGGTCAACTTTGCATAGAATGTGATCGGGAAGATAGACATGCATGTCCATGTATTGAGCCGCTTTCGCCGGGGTCAGTTCCTCAAGATAGTATTTTCGTAAGAGACTGGATGGTTTTAGATTTGGTGAATCCTCCTGCCGACCGAGTAATCTCAATCTATCGCGGTCTTTCAGGATCGCCATTGTTGGCAGGTTGAAATAGATGTCTTCAGGCTGTTGAGCATTAGGTCGCTGCGAGCGTCTCTTCCAAAATCGGCGACGCGCTCCCTTTGACATTGCTTCTGTGAACCAATCATAGCGTTTATATCCTGCGTACAACTCATCTCCACCATCTCCAGATAAAATTACCTTACAGCCATTTTTCCGTGCCAGATGCGAAATAAGATAAGTCGGGAACGCGGAACCACCGAAAAACGGTTCGTCGTACGCCTCAACAATGGACGGAAGCAGTTCCCAGAGGTCGGACGATCTGAGAACTTCTTCGATGTGCCGAATGCCCAGGGATTTTGTCAACTGGCGAGCATATGGTCGTTCGTCCGCTTCCTCTTCATCGAATCCAATCGTGAACGCAGTCAACGGTTTATTTGCGGCCTGCACAGCAAGCGTTGAAACGATACTCGAATCGATTCCACCACTGACATACACACCCACCGGCACGTCACCAACCAATTGACCTTGAATCGATTCAGCAAGAGCGGCTCCAACTGCTTCTATCGCCTCAACTTCATCAAAAATCACCGGCTCTGTAGGCAAAGTCCAATATTGTTTGACCTCCGTTTTCCCATCCTCCCACAACAGGTAATGTCCTGGCAGGAGTTTTGACACCCCCTGGAATAAGCAATGCTCTCCCGGCACATAGCCGAATCCGAGGAATAAGCTCAGTGCTGACTCTTCGATCCGCGGTTTCATGCCCAAGACCTCAATTAGAGCGCCGGGTTGTGAAGCAAAACCAATACCTCTCTCAGTTGTTGCATAGTAAAGCGGCTTCACCCCGATGTGATCACGGACGAGTAATAGATGCTGTCGTCGCACATCGAAAACTCCAAAGGAAAAAATTCCGTTAAGTTTGGGCAGCATGCCGATCCCCCACTGCTCGTACCCATGAACAAGGACTTCCGAATCACTGCGCGAACGAAAGCGATGACCGGCAACTTCCAGTTCACGGCGAAGTTCACGATAATTATAGATCTCTCCATTAAAAGTCAGCCAGACCGATTCGTCCTCGTTCGGCATCGGCTGCGCCGCATCGTCTGTCAAATCGATGATCGATAACCGCCTGTGGCCTAACCCTACACGGTCATTTTCGAGTAGTTGGCGGCCCCCTCCATCTGGGCCTCGAGACACGAGCTTTTCAAGCGCCGTGTCAAAGACTTCATGGTCTATAGGATTACTCGTTGAGATTTGTCCAAGAATACCGCACATTGTGGGTTTTACCGGCACTCGATTCGTGTGGTTACTGTTTTTGGTTTGTCGCAAGCTACGCCGCTATCGCATCGCAAGAGGTAACTAAAACTCGGCCAGAAAGGCGTATTGCGACTGATGTCCTTCGCTTCTTGTTACCAGTTCTGCAATCCGCTCTTAGCGGTGAATCATAAGGTTAGCGTAGAGCGCAAGATGCAGAGCGCAACTCTCAATCCAAAGGCTGTTGGTCGCTTGGGCTACCTTTTTGCTATGATTAAAAAGAGACGCAACTTCTTCAAGTTTCGTAGAAGTATTTTTTCCCCATCAAAAGTCGATCGTCATTGGGTTCAAACACATTTTAAAATTTCTTTGACGCTCGTATATCCCAATGCCTCAAGTTTAACTTCTATCAATTCACTTGTTCGTCGGTTACTCTCCGCATAACGGTCCCCGACAATTCTCGCCACTTTTCTTCGCAAACGGTCCGCTCCCAATTGACGAACCCCACGGGGCATTAATTGGTCTGCGTTATAAAGTATGGCCTCGAATTTTTCACCGGCTTTGCGGCAATCGATGGCCCCTTTCGAATTGTATCGCTGGGTGAACAACCAATTAAAATTTCGTTTCAGATTCAGCGTTATATAACAGAGACTGCGGTTTAACATTTTTTCTGGCGGCTTTTCCAGTTCGACCACGTCTCCAAAACGTAAGACTCGATTGACAAACTCGCCGGGATCTCTACGCAATTCTTCGAATGGAAGAACAAGCACATTGGACCTACCAAATAATTCATGGTAGTAGCCGATCAGTCGGTGATATTCGAAATTAATAAAACTGAATCCAGGACCTGGGATTATGTACTTAGGAGGTACGAGATACCTCCGCAGCGACATTCGTCCGCCCTGGCGCACGTATTGACCATAGTTCGATGCGATTACAGCAACCTGCTCACGGATAATAATTAGGATTCTGGCATTCGGAAAGACTTCTTTGATCCTGTCGGCAATGATAAGGCTATCTCCTCCACCCAAATGCGGATTGCCAGAGAGCCTTTCTGAGGAGAGTACTAACTGTCGATCACCAGGTGGCTTCTCCTGTAGGCGGCGGTCGAATATTTCACGGGTAAAATGAGCATCAAACTCCAATGGGTGTGGTGCGATCAGATAAGTGTTCGCGTTACTTTTGCCTAGGTCAAAGAATCGTTCTTCGTCGACCCAAAAAAACGATCGCTGCAGATAGCTAGAAGCGCATTTGTGATACCCAATATGAATTAAGGGAATTGACAAATTAAAATATTCTCCGTGGAAGTCTATCTTGGCGCAATGAAGAATCTCAAACAGGGATTCGTAACGGCTCTTTAGAACGCATTATTTCCAACCCACTAACTTTTTCCCTAAAAAATTCTCCAGCCAATCGGTATGTGGAGCGTACATTTCACTCAAAAGAACATTTAGTTCTGGAGTCATCTGCGGAACATCTTCATCGGAATTCGTGCGCAGGGCTTTTGTTAATGTATTCCAAATACTTACTTTTGAACCCGATCGAGGCCGCCCATTGATTATCGTATGTGTGCAACATGGTATAAATGTTGGGTCGACGTTCAGGAATTCATACGTTTGGCGAAGTACTGCTTCCGGGGCATCGCAAATATCGTCGTAAATGATGTAGTGCATGCTGTCAGGAGGAAAAACTGAAAGCAATTGGCTGATATGTTGGTCGTAAAACCCAGTACCAATCCAAGCATTGAAGACGTCGCTATCAAGTGGGATTGATTGAAACGTCCGCCCAGTATATCCTTTTCGCCATTCATGTATGTAATGCGACCAAGTGCGGTCAACCGGGTTTCTCATCATTAGAATAATCTTAGCATCTGGACTGTATTTCGCTATACGATCAACAACAACCTCAGATTTGGCGTACTGAGGCGTCGTATCACCTACGACTAATTCATCTGTACATTTTGAAAAATGTGAGAGATACCACTCTTCACCCCGATAGTACTGGGTGTTAAAATAGTGAATGATATCTGTTTCAGGCACGAATATCTGAGGATGCTCGTAAAGACACTTCCACATCCAGGTGGTCGCGCATTTTGAAAAACCGGCAAGAAAGAATTTTGGTTTCACCGCCACCATGATAATTCTTCGACGGGATCATTCATTCTTCCGAATTTTCCCTGCATGAGCTCCTCACTGAGAGAGATCTATGCAGAATCCGTTCCAATTCCATACACTCCTCGGCAAAGATTGGCAGCAACATATCCAGCACACCGGGTTCGAACGGAGGATAGCGTGATTCTGATTCGTAACTCGATTCCTTCGCATTACCTTGAGGTATCAGATAGCCAAGCGGTGCGAGGAGTTGCTTCCAATTTGATAGATATGATCGTCTAGGCTGATCATACGCCGATCCAACGTTCTTATGCAAATCCGGATCCACAAACGAATCTTCGCAGCAGAAACCGAGGAATTTCGATAGTTCACCCATGAGTTGAATTTTATTATGTATCCATTCTTCAAAAATAATGACCTTAAATTGACTGGTCGGGAAATGGTCAAACCAATGTTTCATATGGATCGCATAGCTGTTCTTATATATCCAGCAAAACGGCGTTGTCTCGGGACCTCTCGTTCCCTGTAATTCCTGCGCCAACGCCTCGACCATACCAAAACGCTCTCGATCCCGTTTATAATTCTTCCAGTACTGAGATCGTAACCACAAGAGCGGATCTCTAAGCGTTATCACTATCTTTATATCCGGATTATACCTTTTAATTCGTGCAGCAGAGTCATCGCTTGGATCATAGACATGGGTGCCATCATCACCTTGTCGAATTCCCCGGTGAAAATATGGAGGAGATACTTCTCCACAAATCTGCTTATCTGACGCTCCGGAAAAGTGACGATGGTAATGATCCGATCTACATTGATACTCGATGTCCCGGTCAAAAAATCGAAGTTCTTTACCCTTTGGCATAAAGACTCCGGGTTGCGCATTCAATAAGTTATGAAGCGTGGTGATCCCGGAACGTGAGGCTCCAACAACGATAAAATCAGGCATTGTCATGCAATGATGTTGTCGCTGGCCGTAGAATGTTGAATTGTGTTTCGTACCTCCTCAAGCCATTTTAACGGTGGCCCGCCATATCGGTCGGCCAGGACTTCTATCTCCGATAAATAGCGATGACTCAGCGTTTGCTATATATTCTGGGGCATCTTATGCTGCGGACCGTTGAAGATATTTTTTCTGCATGTCTCGGTAAAATACATGGTGTCATAAGGCACATCAATGAATTCACAAATATCTTTCAGTAGCTCTTCCGGCCGATGTTGGAGATCCTCAAAAAAACCAATAAATAGGTTATCGGCTCCAAACACGTCCTCCCATCGGGAAATTGACCGGGAATAGTCGGTGCGAGAATGCTGTGAATTGATTGCGCGCATAAGCTCCATTTCTGAAAGTCGCTCGACATCTTTGCCCTTATTGGTAACTAAGTGCAACATTACATGTGACCAGATACGGTCAACAGGATTTCGCAATCGACATATGATCCTGGCGTTTGGGCAGAGTCGTTTGGCATGAAGAATCTGGTGGTGGTTCTAGGTAATATAGGACGGTGAAATCTCTCCATACACATGTCCCTTCCCCCAATAAAACAATTTTTTGTACCACCAATCACTGCATGTTGGATAAAAAAAGTACAGGCAATACCAAAAGAACCACATAGGACGGATGGAGTTAAACGGCCATCCGAATTTTTTAATAAAATTCACCGTTGGCATTCTTCGAAATTTTTTCCACCGGACTTTTGATGCTAGCCCAGTAAAATATTGAAAGGATTTCGCCGGCGGTAATCGGATATCCGGATGTCGTCGCAAATTATCAAACAGCCATGTGGTTCCAGCCTTTGGAGCTCCGATGACGAGGAACGTCGTGCGACTCATATGTTGTTGCCTTTGTCAAATTTTCTCAGGTAATCGACACATCAAGATTTCCAGGTATGGAAATTGTTGCACCATGGGGATATCTTGAACGAACATGTAGATTGCACAGGCGGCGGCATTTACTTAAAAAAATGCATGACTTTCCGCATCTCGTATAACCGTTTTGCATGAGTAGGAGCCTGTCGCTAATGATAGTGGGGGCGTTTTAAAGTTCAAACACACCCATGAATCGCTCATCTCTTCTCCGAGCCGAATTTTGCCATGGTAAACGACGACCGGATCGCCCTGGGCTGAGTACACTATGATTTCGGCCAAAAACCGTCGCACCGATTTCGTTGCCTATAGTTCCACCATTACCCGCAGCGGTTTGGACGCCTCTAATTCTACTATTTCTGTGTCGACGGGTGGATCCAGCGCCCACCGTACAACCCTGGCACCCCGGTCAATCCATTCCACCAATCGAAGCCCGAGCTTCGCTATGTTTTCAGCACTGTACCCCTTAAAAACCTCGTCAATGTCGCCTCGAGGCAACTTACACTGACCGGAAGACAGCCACTAATCGGCATCCAAAGCAGCATTTCGCCCCATGCATCTGTTGTTCAAACCACCAACCAGTCCCGGACACATTCCAGAATCGGGGTAACCGGATTGAAAAGCATCACTTGCCGCACCACTCCTCTCTCTGATATAGGATAAACCACCGGAGTAAGGAACATGACAAAGCGTAACAACATAACGATTACCTGCTCCACGTCGGTGTACAATCCACCGATGGGTATCAACAACATTCCAATTGCGACCGACAGTAGATAAATTGCAATTACAGCAATCGGCAGGAGGATGATTGTTGGTGCCGGCATGATCTTCATCGCCATGAAGACCGGCACTTAGAGAGTCAGACTGATAAGAAAATCAATCATGGCTCGTGTGTGAAACATCAGGTTAAAATGTAGTAACTTGTTGTTTTATTAATTCTTCATAAAATTGTGTGAATTTAGCGATTTGATCTTTAAGCTGAAACTTTTTCAAAACTCGTTTCCGGCCGGCTTTGCCCATGTGCTTTCGTAAGTCAGGATATTTAGCGAGAATTTCGAGTTTTTCAGCCATAATAACCGGATCACGTCTAAGAACTACGAATCCCGTAACACCATCACAAACATTTTCCGGTAGACCATTCACATCTGTGCAGACAACCGGAAGCTCCATCGCTTGTGCTTCAATAACAGCATTGCAAAATCCTTCAGCAACGGCTGCATGAAGGAAAATATCAGCTGATTGCATCTCTTCTTTTACTCTATATTTTGATTGTGGTCGAAGTATTGTAACAATGTTTTCCAGATCTAATTCATGACGAGCGAAGGTAATACATTCCAAATGTTCGCCGTCGCCGATCATGCAATATTCGCATTCTACGCCTTTATCGCATAATAGTTTTACTGCTTGTAAGGCAAATTCATAACCATTCTTACATTCTATTCCCCCAACGCTGAGGATGCGTATCTTTGTATCAATGTGTGATCCGCCTTCGCCACGACTACGTTCAGGTAGCTTCGTCGGGCTAGCGCTTGAAGAGCTATGGCGCGACAAGGATGTAGACGTGTCGGGATGCGGATGTCGGTCAGGGTTGAAGAAACCTGTGTCGATTGCTGCAGGAATTAAGGTATGAAACTTAGTTTTTGGACAACCTCGGCTTTGAGCTCGTTTCCATAGGTCTTCACTTAACAGATGTAATGCATCAGCCTTTTCCCATAAAACACTATAGGAATTACTATACTCAAGACACATATAATTCAGATCATAGCCTCTCAAACTGACTGAAAGTCTGCAGTTTAGTAAATCGCTGAGATATTCTCGGCCCACTGCTAAACACCCAAATTCGAAATGAATCATATCCGGCTTTAACAATATGATGCAAAGATCAAGATAGAGTCTATTGAATACCTGACACCCGAACTCTTTCAGTCCTCGGTTGAAATACAAGGAAGAAGTTAGCTGTCTCTTAAAGAGTACAGCTAATAGAGAAAAAGGAAAAAGTAAGGCTCCAAAGATTCGCGGACTATGCGGACAAATAACATGAACTCGCTTTTTGAGGTCGGTCCGATTTAATAATTTTGGAAATAATTCCTGTTCAGTTTGGTCCCTTTTACTACATATAATATGAACATCAAATCCATATTCTAAAAGACCCAGGAATTTATCGACAATAAACGGTTCGGATATTTGGGGAAATGTCCGTACAATCAGGGCAATTTTTGGCTTTTTTGTTTTAGTAATCAGAA
The DNA here is from genome assembly GCA_021772675.1 of Verrucomicrobiota bacterium. Taxonomy (GTDB): domain Bacteria; phylum Verrucomicrobiota; class Lentisphaeria; order JABSQK01; family JAJFLO01; genus JAJFLO01. The sequence goes on from JAJFLO010000458.1 coordinate 16,073, forward strand.
TTCAACCACTGAGGCACGGAAAAAGAAAGATTTGAAGAGATGTCTTGTCCGCCAAAAATCGCGAAATGAGCGAAAATGAAACAAGAATATTTGTCCAGCTAATACTTCACACGTGTGAAGCATTAACTGTAAGATACAAGTATCGTTACTTAGGAAGCTTAGTACAAATGGTTCACCGCCAAGACGTCCGCCGTCGCTCGTTGTGGCAATGGCGGGACGAGCTCTGAACGCTGAGGAAAAGATTGCTTTACCAATCAGGAGTACTGATTGGTAAAGCGATGGCTCAATGATTAGCCGCTATAAGATTTGGAAAGGCTAACGACCATTTATGAAGACGCTGGAGGAGCTGAACTGATTAATTCACCGCAGAGGCTCAGGGGACGCAGAGAAGTGATTTGCTCTTCGCTTTCATAGCTTCGCCTCTATCCAAGCTCAGACCTCTTTGCTGAGTACACTCTCAAACATGTCAACGAATTTTCTGATCTGATCTTTTTGATTGTAATCTTTTATGATTCGCTCTCTCCCGTTTGTTCCCATTTCATGCCGAAGCTCAGGATGTTCATAGAGTTTTCGGATTTTGGACGCTAAATCATTAACATCCCGCAAATCAGTAACGAACCCCTCAACCCCGTTAGTAACGGCTTCACTTACACCACCACAGTCAGTCGTAACAACCGGGATTGCACATGACATTGCCTCGAGGAGAGCATTTGGAATCCCTTCACTTAAACTTGTAAATAAAAAAACGTCATTCCGATTCAACTCATTCACTATTTGATCAGGTGATAATTTCCCCAGCAATTTCACGTTATCATTTAATCCCAGATCGTAAATTGTATCTAAAACTCGTTGTTTTTCTAGTCCGTCACCAATAATCGAATATTGAATCGGTATTCCCATATCCAGACATTTTCTGATTACCAGCAGAGCATATTCATATCCCTTCCGCCAAATCAGAGAACCAATCGAAACAACCCACAAATATCCTCTTTGCTCTAAATTCTCGACTCTTAGCTTTTTATCTAGTTTAAAAAAATCTGGATCAACTGCCGGTGGAATTACCACTGCTTTTTCCGGAGCTAATCCATAATTTACTGCTTCATTTTTAATGGCCTCTGAGACACAGTGGTCCTTCGTTGAGCGCTTGAATGTTTCTAATAAACCATCAATTATCGAAACTTCTTTCAGATTATGAGGTGCGACATTTATAGAAGACCCTCTACAGCTGATAACTACTGGCTTCTCAAGATCGAATAACGGTAGATATTTTATTGCACCAGGATTCCAGGGGAAATAAATAACATCCCACTTTCCGCCAGTAAAGGGCATTAACTGATTCCATTTTCGTAATTGTTTAACAAAATCACTTTTATTCTCAAAATGATGTCTAAATAAATCAATATCTTGCTTTGCTAATAAAAATGACTTCCCGAACATTTTAAGCAAACGGAGCAGTCTGATTAGTATGAGACCATCCCAGTTGGGAGTGAACAGCCAGTAAAAACCGCTGGTTTTCAACCACTCTTCAGAAGGCTTTTCAGCAGTGGCAACAGTGATTGCAATGTCATGCTCCAGAAGCCCTTTTATTAGACGTTCAATGAAAGTTTCTACAGGCCATCTTATGTCAACAATAAGAACGTGGAATTGTGCATTTTTAGCTGATCGCATAGAGAAAAGAGCCTATAGAAAATTCTTTATTTAACGCAGATCCAGATCCCTCTGATACATTGTTAGATTTAGATAAGCTCACTCCTATTCGCTGCTCTGAAAATCGAATTAGCTTTCGAATTTCAAATTTATCCGCTATATCGAAAAGCATATCCCCAATCTCAATTATCTGTGATGATAGACACACTACATTTAGCGCCTGTCCGGAAAGGCCGAATTTCGGGAGGTGTCCCGTTTCTTCTGTAATTTCGTCCCTACCCAAATAGGAATGGGGACGAAATTACAGACCAGTTGACACGGTTCCTGTTTTTCACCCCAATAAAACAATTGCCTGTACCACCAATCTTGAATATCGGAAAGAAAAAATATATGCAGTACCAAAGGAACCGCATCGGACAGACAGGATTAAACAGCCATCCGAACATTTTCATAAAATTCACGGTTGGGATTCTCCGAAATTTTTTCCACCGTACTGTTGATGCTAGCCTGGTAAAGTATTGAAAGGACTTTGCCAGCGGTAATTGGATATCCGGATGTTGTCGCAAATTATCAAACAGCCATGTGGTTCCGGCCTTAGGAGCGCCGATGACGAGGAACGTCGTGCGACTCATATGTGGTTGCCTTTGTTAGATTTTCTCAGATAATCAACACATCAAGGTTTCCAGGTATGGAAATTGTTGCACCATGGGGATATCCTGAACAAACATGTAGATTGCACAGGCGCTGGCATATACTTAAAACCGCGTGACTTTCCGCATCCAGCATGACCATGTTACATGAATAGGAACCTGCAGCAAGCGATAAAGGTGGCGTTTTAAAGTTCAAGCGAAACGACGAGCCATTAACAGCGTTCTCAAACTGAACTTCATCATAGTAAACAACGATGGGATCGCCCTGCGCGGAACGCACCGTAATTTCAACCAAGAGCTCTGGTATTTTTTTCATTGACTGCATTTCCACCATTATTTCCAGAGAATCGGATGTGGACAGTTCAATTTTTCCATCGATGATAGGCGGTGTCAAAGTCCAATTTTTAACCTTAGCTATACCATCGAGCCATTCAACATCTATACACTGACGCCCGGCGCTTGCAATATTTTCAGCATTATATCCGATAAAGGCCTGATCAATATCGTCTCCGGCCAACTTACACTGGCCAGAGGACAGCCACATAACCCGGTTGCAGATGCGACGAACTTGATTCTCATTATGACTAACGAAGATAACGGAACACCGTGGAAGCATGGATAGAACCCGGTTGAGACATTTCATTTTGAATGCAGCATCCCCAACGGCAAGGACTTCGTCCAATAACAGGACATCCGGTTGCATCAACACTACCGCAACGGCAAAACCTAATCTGACATTCATGCCGGAGCTGTAGGTTTTCACCGGGGCATCGATAAAATCTGGAATCTCAGAAAATTCCACGATCTCGTCGAATTTGGCGTTTATTTCTTGCTTGCTCATGCCGAGAATTGAACCGTTGATGTAGATGTTCTCCCGGCCCGTAAGAATGGGATTAAAACCGGCACTGAGGGCGATCAGGGAACCGACACGACCTCTAATATCGATATACCCCTGGTCAGGCTTGATTAGGCCATTAATCATTTTGAGTAAGGTTGTTTTACCGGCCCCGTTGCCACCAATCAATCCCAGACATTCGCCTCGTTTAAGTTCAAAACTAATATCCTTGTTCGCCCAGAACTCATTATCTCGAAGTGTTGTCTCCACATAATCACTCTGACTTTTGTTAAAACCGACGAGATCAGCCACAGAATCTTTGACGCCGTACCAAAGGGACTTTTTGAGATCGCGGCAAAATTTCTTGCCGACTTTGTCGCATCGAATTAGAACATCTGAAGACATAGAAAGAAT
>JAJFLO010000459.1 GCA_021772675.1 Verrucomicrobiota bacterium
AACGGTTATACGTGAATATATCAAGAACCAAGGAAACACTGGGCAATATAAACAATTGCACAAAGAGAAGCTCAGTGACAGGCAACTAACATTGTTCTGAGGAGGAGATACCCCGTCCGCTTGCGGCGGGGTAGTTCATTCCCGGTGGAGTAATTTTTTCTGCTGTCCGGCAAAATCAAAACAGGTCGTTGCTAAAAAATAAAACATAATGGCAAAACTAGATCCGGAATATCAAATAAAAAACCTGACTGGCTTAAGAGGTCTATTATGAAATGTTACAGATTTCATTTTTGAGCTTTATACGTTATCGCAAACAGCAAAACGCAATAGCGCAGGTTTGACTCCGCGAACCTATCAGAAAAGGAAATCCCTCTTGTCACACCGAAATAGTGCAACTGGATGGATTCAAGGGCTTTTAATAATTCGACCCGGTATTTTGCTAGGACAAATCCGAAAGGAGATAAGCTTTAACCACCGAAGGGGCCGAGCTTACCACCACCACGGGCGTTTTATTGACCACAATCACTTTCGGAGAGGAATAGGAGTTGATTCTGGTACTCACGGGTGCTGCGTTCACCTTGTCCCACCAATCAATTACGGCAGGGGAATTTGATGAGTCACTGGCCGAATAGGTCAGATCGGGGAAGGCATGTGTATAAACAAGTGGAGGCTTTTCGATCCCAGTAAACAACATGATGCTGTTCCCTTCTCCATCTTGGCAAAAAGCGGGGGTACCATTAGTGACAAATGCACTGTTGTTAAAGGTGTTTGGTTCAAAGCCATAACCTGGCATATCTGCTAGATAAAATTCGATCTCTTGACCATAGGTGGATCTATACATCACGATAAGACCATCGGAGTAAGGGGCTACCATGGGGATGGTAGAGGTGGATCGTCCAAGTTGGTTGTTATCATTGGAAAAACCAGAACAGCTGGACAAGTTGGGATCGTTGAAATTATCCCCGTTGAAGTTGGCTGTCCATATCCACTTGTTTGGACCGGTTCCCTGATAGTAAAGGGAAATTGAAGGGACGGAGGCAAGACTGTTGAAAAATACAAACGGGGCTGTTGATGTGGATATTTCTGTGTTCACGGTAGTATGGTACCATGTTTCAAAATCATTTGTATGGGCATAGTGGATCAGAGCTGGGTTTCCTGTGTCCATGTAAAATACATAGAGGAAAAAAGCTTCTGGGTAAACCACCAAAGAAGGGGAGGAAGCATTGTTGGCAACTCCGGGAACGGATGTGATCCAGGAGCGGATGTTGGCAGCTGCGGGCAGACTGGCCAAGGCGGTGTTAGCTGCATCGGTGGGGGTGGAAGTCGTTTGTTTGGTCGAAGGCATGGGGATTTTGGTCGGCAAATTCTTCTTCAAGGTGGTCAGTACATTATTCTCGTAAGAGATTCCGTCCTGCAACTGTTGCAAGGTGGTGTTGAAGTATTCAATGCCATTGTTCCCATCGTTGTAAAAGACGTAGATCTTCTTCTGAAACTCGATCACAGCCGGATTGTGATGTTGTTGGATCACCTGAATCGTTTTTGTGTTGGAAATGACCCCACCCTCTGACTTGAGATCTTCAAAAAATTGCTCAATGGTGCAGCAACTTTTTGCAGTGTTCCAGGCTTCAACGAAATCTATGGCACTGATAATCATCAATGCTAGTTTTCCCAGTAAGGCCAGTCCATCAGTGGCAAACCAAAGAAGGGCCTGTGCAATGATTTCTGCAGCAAGGAGCAACCAATTCCACCACGACATGTCGTCAGCCAATGCGTCCATCAGGGCTTTTACTACTGTTTTCCACAAGGCCTGAAAAAGACCAAACAGACCTTTTGCTACGTTCAGGATGCAGGTAAAGTCATCCGTTTTCATTGCTTGCCAATCATCCAGGGCCTGATTCAATTTGTAGCCCACCACCTCGAATTCGGTGATTTGATCTTTGTTAAGTTTTGTCTTGATTTCGGCAGCTGCATCATCGCTAGAATCGAATCCAACAACAGACAAAATCAGCCCAATGCCATCCAAAAACACATCCACCCAATCTGACACGCAATTGGGGTTATTCGCAGTTGGGGTAAACGTGCTAAGATCCCCTTGTCCGGTTCCACTGGGTGTGCCACTATTGAATTGTTGGTTTTGAACCGCTTGCGAAGGAGCAGGCTTGGTAGAGGTGGTAAGGTAATTGCTCAGTTCCGTAACGTGTGTTTGAATGTTTTCGGATTCATTGGGAAAGAGTTTCTGCAGGTGAGCCACGGTGTTAGTGGCTTGATCAGCCACTAGTTGCAGGTTGAGAGGGGGAGGAGCGGTAAGTGCCATGTTAAATTTTCCTTTACCTTTAGGGATTAATAAAATCAGATGCATCCTGAAAAAGGGCACATCCATGAATAAGCATAGAAAAATAAGAATTTTTCGAAAATCTAAAGTGCCTGAATATGACGCCCGGCTGTGATTTTTGAGGCGCTGAACCAGTCCTGGGAAAGATTGAATATTGCCGTATAATTATTTGTGTTGGTGGGTACGCTATCTGAAATCCATACCGTTCCTTGTCCTAATCCACCGGCGGACGGACGCGTATCGGCGCCATGATGAATGATGCTTGATGAGTCAATAACAGGCAGAGCATAATATGGCACCGATTTTAATGGATTTTTGGAAATTGAGCTTAAATCCATCGCATCAATTTTTGATTCCGTCTTTGAGGTTGGTACATCAGCTACGATCATGACGTGCCCTGTGTCCTGGCTTGCATCGGCCGGCACCCAGGCGAGGATGTCTCCAGTCTTAAGATTATCAAATGATGTAACTTTTTCCCAGTAAGCGTCTTTCGGCGGAATATTGTCGAAGAAGTAGGCGTAATCCGCTGCGCTCGGCCATGGCTGAGTGTGTTTTCCATCCAGGCTCGCCAGGGAACAGTTAGGTTTTGTTTTCAATGTATTGACATTGTTGATTAGGTCGTTGAATGCTGTGGAATTGGTCTTTTCGACAACATAACTCACGAAACCGGAACAGTCGGTAACTGAAATCTGTAAGCCGTTATCAGTCCCAACCAACGGGAATCCAAGGGCGACATTATAGTTTGTTTCTAAGTCGCTGGACCAACCGATATCCATTTCGGGGATCGAAGGGATAATCGGATTTGAGGTGACACGGTAATACGTTTTCCTTGTAACCATATAGTCATAAGAGTAGGCACTATATGATTGACTGTCCGAGAGGTAGCAGTTGTTTTGAATGTTAGTATCGATCGTGTTCGCTTCGGTGAAAATCTCACTCGTGCTCATTTTTCCTCCTTCGTTTGATATTTGGTGAGTAGTTGTTACTACGCAATCCTCGCTATGTTACCCGAACATAACGAGCCCTTCTTCCCAGTCCCGTCTCCAGATTCGGGAGTCGGTGAATCAGCAGCATTTGTGCAAAAATCGGCCAATTATAAATTCACTGTATTGCATTAATAAATCCAAATCATAATAATTAGTTATAACTCATTAATGTTAAAGATATTTCATCTATAGTTATCTAATTGACAACCGTATTTACTAGAGACAAAAGTTGTCATTGAACAGGACGTACGTTTACACATTAGTTAAATTGGCGCTTGGTATCGCTCCATGGACGCCCATGCTAAAAGTAGTGACGTATTTGTTTTAGATATATTTTGGAGCAAGATAACGTGGAGTGATTCTCATAACTTGAATTTAGAATCCGTGATACCAAGGGTATTTATTAACACTTAGGCAGTTTACTGAATAGATACAGAAGATTCGCTTTGATACATAATGACAAATCTTTAAGTAGTGAACAGTGAAAAAGCCTAGTCCGACTACCAAGACGAGTGAAGTCGGCGTGTTCGAAATTCCATTTACAGGTTTCATTTTTGAACTTTATACATTATCGCAACCAACAAACCGCAATAGTGCAAGATTGACCCCGCGAACCCTATGTCTTCCAGATCACATTTTTAACAATCATGTTTTTAAGACGGTTGATTTTTGATTTACTGGAACAATTTTTAGACGTTTGCCTTCGAATAAAACCCTGCATGATCGAGTAAAAGAACGACCTCAGCCAAAGCGCTCCCCAGCACTCCGTGGAAATTCAAAGCGGCGTCAGGTCGCCGCACTAAACAGAATGATATCCAGGAAATGTCACTCGCATCGCAAACAAATCGATATACTAGTCATTAGAAGTGATTATGAAAATAAATGTCACTCTATATATGCTGCCAAATAAACATCAATAAAAGTTCAAAAAATTTTGATTATTTTTGAGGCAGGGGGGAGGCTTTTTTGGCAAAATTTTGGAAAAAGGAATTTTGGTACCATTCCTCAAGGCTTGTGCCGAGCCCAATAGTTTTTTAAGGAGTTAATTATCCTACAGTTTGCGGTAAGGGCACTTACCACCAGAATGGCAGCGAACAAACGCAAAACTGCAATATTAACGGAGTCTGTTATGGCTTTTGCCAAATTACTTTAAAACCGTTGTTAATCTGGATGGTTCCATCGTCGGTGATTAATAAAAAAGCTCCCTCATTACCACTGGTATTGCTTGCAAATAGAGGTTCCTTCTTAGCATTATAAATCACTAGATTACCATCGGTCTGCATGATGGTTTCAGTTGCTCCATCATTAATCGTTCCTGAACTCCACAAAACTTTGCTTTCTCCTTCATAGAGCACTAGATTTCCGTCCGTACTTTGGAATATCAGCTTATAATTACCGTTCAATGACTGGAGTAAGTCTCCCGGTTCTAACGATCCGCCGTTTTCTAGAATGTTGATAGTCATGCTTTTTCTCCTTGTTAGTTATTGTTGATTGTAACGTTAATCTTTTAATACACCACTCTATGGGTTTAGGTATAAGTTTGGCTGTACCGGTGATCTGGTTAAGATATATGAACCTAAAACCCATTTTATGTTGTAAACAACGTTTAGAATTTTCTGTGCCACTGTAAATTTATAAATAGTAACACGCTTGATTAGAATTAGTTAACGATATGTAATCGAATTTTATGCATCGTGCTTCATGATTGTCTTTGTAAAATATTTTACCAATTTGTCAACTTATGTCGATTCAGTTGTTGATTTGATAGGTTTACGATCTGAGCTGGCGGAGTAATTATGGGTGAACTCAGAGAAGTGCTCTGACATGGCAATATGTCTGTTGGAATTCATTCGCTGCGGCGGATGAACTTCCAACAAGCGCTTGACATAAATATTACTTTATCCAAGAGAGTCTGTATTCAAAATGTGAGTGATTCCGGGAATGCTTGAAGCTGAGGTCAAAGTAACGCGGTCATCCCTGACTGCACACCTATGATTCATTCGCCGCGGCAAACGATTTACTATTTGCCACTCACAGTTTGAATACAGACTTATCCAAGATATCCAGAATTATACGAATTGTTATGTGACTTTATCAATTTCAGTACCTGAGAAACGTTCACTCATAATTGCTGGAGTTGGCGAATTCAGAAAATCGTCACAAAGTAATAGATGTTTGACACGTTAAGGGTCGGCGCATAAATAAATTTGCATTTCAAAGGGTATCTGTAACATCGTATTTTTTGCGCTCAGATTTAGGTTAGTTTTGCGCGTATTGGCCTCAACTATACGTCAGCCTGCCCAACCTGATAGACGGAGGGACACGCGAAGCCAAAACTATCCGAAGTCAGTCTGTCGTGATTTTACGTGATAGTGTAAATGTCGCTTTTCCTAAAACTTTTAAACCATAACCAATTTGAAATTGAAATCTTATGTGCCAGTTAATCTGATTAATTCAGCGGGCTTCTACTGCATGCCCAAATCTCATTTCATATAAGCGAGTTATGAAGAACCCAAAGACTTGAAATAGTTTCCACCACGGCGGATTTTTAACACTCTTCCTTCGCCTTCGGAACCGGCATAACTCATTGATTTAAGGTAAGTTAAGCACTCTCGTAACGAAATCGCATGAATTAATCAGACTAAAAACTTGTTAAAAAAACAAGATTCTTACGGATAGTAGTATAAAGTTAACTCTGAATGTTAAAAACCTATCAACTTCGTTGTTAGAAAACTCTACTGACTAAAATAAAGTAGAGCGTGTTTTTTAAGAAATTTATCGATATTTTCATAAGGTCCTGAAATGTCGAATTATAAGCCTGAAATTAAAGACTTAACGGCTATCCTGGATTATGCATAAAATTTTGTAATTATAGTTGATAACTTCCGTGAAGAAAGTTAGTTATGAATATTATTCGCGTGCAGGGATAGTGTTAAAAAACCGCCGTGGTGGAAACTATTTCGAACCCTTAGAACTTTATAACTTTTTGATATTATTTGATATAATGACTCGTAATAGAAAGTTTAAGCAGGGGAGCGAACACGTTCCATGAAACATTATTATTTTTATCATGCATTTGGCCTGTCACTATCATCGGAAATTCTTCTTAAGGAACTTGTTTCGACTGAAGATATGACAACTCCAGATATAAAAATAACTTACGGAAAGGTACCAAAAGAACTTGATGGAAACAACGTCATTACTAAAGTTAGAAATCAAATAGCACCCAATCAATTTTTATTGCATGTTGATAAAATAGCCAGGTATTATGCATGTAACGGGAATCGCATTGTTGTTGAAAAACATCCGGAAGCAGATCTTTCGTCATTGGTATTATTCTTGTTGGGACCTGCTTTGACTGCCATTTTGTGTCAAAGAGGATATTTTCTCTTATATGCCAGCGCAATAGAACAGGATGGAAAGGCGATCGTATTTGTTGGCAGTTCTGGAGTCGGAAAATCGACCACTGCGACAGCGTTAGTGGATCAGGGATATAAACTACTTTCCGATAATATTTGCCTTTTGTCAGTTGATAAATCCGGTGAGCTTATCCTAACGCCTTCTCACCCCTTTATAAAGCTATGGAAAGATACATTGGAAGCGTTTCACACACACAGATTTCTGGATGGAGCAATTCCCTTGCGACCTGATCTTAAAAAATATGGTGTTATACTTAGTGAACCATCTCATTATAGTCAGCAGTCACTACCCTTAAAAAAAGTCTATATATTGCAGAACAAAATACCTGAATTATTCAAGATTGAATCACTCAATCCTACGTTGGCTGCGGACTTACTTGTTAATTATATTTATCACTACAGCTCATTAAAATCTGATAGTAAGGAATTAGAATATCATTTGGATATATGCACCATGATTGCTAATCGTGTTCCGGTCAGCTTAATTGAACGTTTTGAAGGGGATAAACCTTTGAAGGAATCAATAACCTTGTTAATAAACGAATTGGTACACGATTCTAACTGTTTATGAATAAAATAGTTTGGCTGTCTTCATATCCCAAATCAGGGAATACTTGGTGTCGTATTTTTTTGGAAAATTTGCAAAGGCGCGAGAGTACTCCTGCGAACATTAATGAATTATCTATTCGACCCGAAAGCCGGCGTTCTCACATAGACGATGTCATTGAAATGGATTCCACTGAACTGACCATAGACGAAATAGATGATCTTATGCCGGAAGTATATCAATATTGGTCAAATAACGCCAAAGAGTTGTTCTTCCTGAAAATTCACCACGCATATACTTATTTACAAAATGGACAATCATTTATTCCAACGAAGGCGAGCTATGGAGCGGTTTATTTAGTCAGAAACCCATTGGATGTTGTGGTTTCTCTGTCTCATCATAATCGTGAAAATGTATCGGACTCCCTCAAAAAGTTGAGTGACAATCAGCATTGTTCGGGGAACCTTGATGACAAATTCGGTTATTTGACCCGACAAAAGCTATTATCCTGGAGTGATCATATCTTGAGTTGGCTGGACAATCCCGACATTCGAGTATTGATGATTCGCTATGAAGACATGAAATTGAACCCAATAATCACATTCAGAAAACTCGCTAAATTTACTGATTTGTATTTCTCTGAAGCCCATCTTGAAAGAGCCATTCGTAATAGCAGTTTTGATCAACTGCGAGATCAAGAACAAAAAAGAGGTTTTCGGGAAAAAAGGCCAGGTTCAATGTCATTTTTTCGTAAAGGAGAGGTCGGTGGATGGCGTGACCAGTTATCACCTCAACAGGTAAATCAAATAATAGAAGATCATAGCGATGTTATGACACGGTTAGGCTATTTGACGCCTGACCGTAGATTGGTTTACTAACCCGCATTTCTCATCGTAGATGCTTTGTGAGAAACAGCGGCGTAATCTTGTGACGGATACGTATTAAAAAAGACATATCTCCATTTTTACCGAAGTGTTTCAGGAGAACCTCAGAGAGAGTGTATTCAAAATGTGACTGGCTTCGGGAATTCTCGGGGTTGGCGCAGAGTAACGCGGTCATTCCTGGCTGCGGACATATGATTCATTCGCCGCGGCGAACGATCTACTACTTGCCACTCACATTTTGGATAGACACTCACATCAGACGACCAAAATACCGACTTCTGACACTGAAACCCGAAACCCTCAAAAGTGCTTAAGTTTCAAATCAGCGAATCCCGAGTCCGCCAGCTTTGCGACCTCTGTTAATACAAATCGAAACTTGAATTGTGAATTACTAATTGATAATTGTGAATTGATAATTTTTCTCGTTTTTGGTTTCAATCATTAGCAATTAGTCGTTGACCATTGACAATTCTTAAGTTTCAAAGAAATTTTATTAACGAAAACCCGTGAAGAGTTGCTTATATCTCATATCAAAAACAAGATAATAATGTTTGTCATCTTCATCCACAATCTCCCACCCATCCTGTAAATTTATCATGAGGACTGCCTTATTTTCTTTTGCAACCGAAGAAAACAGCAGGTTATATTTTGACTTGATAGATTGGATTAATGCATCAAATAGTAAAATTCTATTTTTGTCACCCCGATAACCTAATTCTAATAATATTTGTCCTCCCAACGCAACATTTAGTGATGGATCAATCTTACGTTCTTGTTTTAATTTTGTCACCTTTTTGCCACTGTATTTGGGGATGATATCACTATAATGGTTAACGCAGCTATAACCGACGACATTGTCTTGCCGATCAACTGCAACTATCATTTCTTTACTCTGGATAATGTTTTTTAGCATCTTTTCATCAAAGGCAAGGGATAAAAAACCATTTTGAAGCTGGTTCTCTAAAGCGCTTTTTTGCCATTTAAGATTTAAGCTTAATAAATCATCAAGATCTTCGTGGTTAGCTAATCGTGTTAGAATATTCGAAATAATTGTTTCCATGCCATTCATTGACTTTCTTTAATCCTTTTAGTACGTTTATCTGTCAGGCAAAATCAGGGATAGGCTGGTCCTGCTCAAATCGCCTAAACCCCAACGCCCTCAAATAGTTAATATCACTATAACTTATGTTACGCCCCTTTATTTCCATATAGTTTTCATGTCCTTTGCCAGCCAATAAAATTACGCCATTTTTTTCTAGTCTGTTTATCGAGTCTTGAATCGCTTTTTTCCTATCGACGATGGTGGAATAATTATTTTTGGTAATACCTGCAATGATGTCATTTATTATAGATTTGGGAGTCTCAAACCTAGGATTATCTATAGTTATCACAACGTCGTCGCTATATTCACTGGCTATATTCCCCATGATTGGTCTTTTATCCTTATCTCGTCCCCCCCCACATCCAAAAATAGTGGTAACTTTATGTCTTGAAAACGCTTCCTTGACGGATTTAATTGCATTTTTCAGGGCATCTGGAGTATGAGCAAAATCTATCACGACAGTGGGATATCCTGATTTTACGTAAGTATCCATTCTACCAATAGGATTTCGAAGTCCACTTAGTTCCTTCGTTATGTTTGGGGTTGTGTAACCAAGCTCATGTAGTACAGCAGCTGATATTGCCAAATTACATCCTTGAAAATTGCCTAGGCAACGACTTGTTACTGAAAAATTTCCAAAATTCGAACGGCACGCTACTTTTAAAGAGATTGATTCGCGATGTGCCGTAAATTCAATAAAGTCCTTTGTCAACGGAGGAGTATCTGATAACGCTCTAACACTAACAATTTTTATATGATCAGGAATTTCTGGTATTAGTTCTCTACAGAATTTGTCGTCCGTATTCAATATGATCGTCTTTAATCCTTTACACTCCAATATCCTTTTTTTGGCCTTGCCATATTTCTCCATGGTCCCATGATAATTCAGGTGATCTTGGGTAAGATTGGTAACAGCTGCAATATTGATATTCGTTCCATTCATTCTCCCGTTATCCAATCTATGGGAAGTCACCTCCATGACAACGGTTTTCATGTTCTTGTCGAGCAACATTTTCAATGTTTTTTGCATATGTGTTGGAAATAATGTTGTATTAGGATATAGAACCTCATTATAGTCATTCATCTTTATTCCAAGTGTCCCTATATAACCTGTCTTGTTGCCTAATTTGTTTAGTGCTTCCCATAGCAGGTGTGATATTGTCGATTTACCATTTGTTCCCGTAATACCAATCATAGTCATTTCTGCCGAAGGGGTACCATAAAATGTACTGACGATTTCCCCATATTTTTCCACTAATTGAGTTTCCCGTCTAATGGGGACGTCGCTGATTTTGGCAATGTTTCTGGACATGCGGGCCGGATCGGCGATTATTTCCTTTGCACCATTTTGTACGGCTTCGTCAATGTATGGAATTCGACATCCGGTACAGTCAACATCATCAATATCGTCACACGCGATATACAAATATCCTGGTTTTACTTCTTTCGCATACTCTGCAATCCCGACAAATTGATTATTCAGGAACTCATCTTTCCATGGCTTGCCATTTTTCTTTTGGCTGTCTATCCAAATACTGTCATCATCATGATACCTGCTCATTTTTTATACTCCGGCTTTGAATACAGACTCCTTTTAATATCAAACGGAATACCCCCAACTTCGACTGTTTGATTGGTTTTCGTTTAATTCACAAGGCATTAGTAGGGAGCTGTAAATAAATAACTCATCGAAATAGCGCTTAGATTTGCATCAGACTGTGTTAAAGCGATTGAACAAATCCACAGGCATAGCCAAAGCTACGTCGAGGAATTTGTGATTGAGCTTCTTTGAAACTTAAACCGGTTTTGAGGCTGACTGCACGATTATCTTAATCATAATCTTACTCTTAATTTTGATCAAAAAACGGTTCAAAGTTTCCTAATTTATTAACCAAGACCGAGAATCGGAGGCCTTGATAGTCGC
>JAJFLO010000460.1 GCA_021772675.1 Verrucomicrobiota bacterium
GCTCTTGGAGTTGACGGACGTAAAATTACTCATCCGTAGCAACCTGTTGATAACTCGATTTCTGAAAATAAATTAAATCCATAACATGTTTTCATAAAACAGGTTGTGGCTTTATAGAAATTTAATATTTCGAAATTCGCCATTTCGGGACAGACACTATAGTAGCGAATCAATCAATACAAGTTAATGGGCTTTCTATATCAAAAACTCTTCGGCTATGCAAGTCGGATATTTAATTCAGCGTCCCGCACGCCCCTTTATAATTTTGTCATTTTCTATGATTTGGAGTTGAGGAGCGTAATATCCGATGAATAAGTCTGAAGCTGCATTCTTTGATTTGGACCATACCATCGTCGCTGAATCCACGGAAACTGTATTTGGAAAATATTTATTGCAGTCCAAAAAACTGAGGACAATCGTTTTTATTCGGATCATTCTATCCCAATTGCAATATCAATTTTTGCATAAAGGAGATTATAATTCACTAAAACGACATATCATTCGTGCCGTGTTTAAAGATGCACCGGCGGAAGAATATGCTAAGCTTTATGAAAAATGCTGTCGGGAAAAGCTCTTCCCCAAAATCTATTCAGAGGCTCAGGCAGCCATCGATTATCATCGTTTGCAGAGGAGGAAACTATTTATAATCTCGGCAGCGATGAATCAAGGTGTAGCTCCATTTGGTAAACACCTCCAATGCGACGGCTATTATGCTGCAAAATTCGAAACGTGTAATGGTGTTCTGACGGGGGAAATTGAAGGCACCATATTCCATGGCCGGGCGAAAGGAGATATTGTCCAAAAAATTGCTAAAGAGTTTGATTTGGATCTTGCTCAATCCTATGCCTATGGCAACCACATCAATGACAAATATATGCTAGCATGTACGGGGCATCCAGTTGCTGTAAATCCGGAGCAAAACCTACGACGATTGGCCATGAAACGCGGCTGGAAAATTGAACGATGGAACCACTTGATGGGACATCATGCAGGTAAGAGTAATCGTCTATGAATGATTGGACAACACGATATGGTGCCTGGGCAGTCGTTACAGGTGCCTCGTCTGGCCTCGGGCGCGAATTCGCCATTCAATTGGCCCAAAAGGGAGTCAATCTAATTCTGGTGGCCCGGCGAACCGACTTGCTCGAGCAAACCGCGAAGAAATGCGAAATATATAATGTCGATTCACTCATTATCACCCTCGATTTAACTGATCGTGATTCGATTGATACACTCATGGATAAAATAGGAGATCTCGATATTGGTATTCTGGTCAATAATGCAGGTTTTGGGCTCGCGGGTAATTATATGGATCTCAACGTACAGAAACAAGTGAAAATGGTTCAATTAAATTGTGCTGTTCCAGTAGAATTAACCCACGCTATTTTGCCACAGATGTTAAAAAAAGGTAAAGGTGCCTTAATTACCGTATCATCACTTACGGCATTTTTAGTGAACCCTTATTTTTCAGTCTATGGAGCCACAAAAGCATTTGATTTGTTATTCGCTGAAGCTTTAAGTTACGAACTTCGAGATATGAATATCGATTCACTAATATTATGCCCAGGAATAACAGGAACAGAATTTCTTAAAAAATCGAATATAAGACCAGAATTTATGCCTGTCATGACTCCGGAAAAGGTCGTCAAAAAAGCAATTCAATCACTTGGACATAAACTCGTGGTAATTCCTGGTATTATAAATCGTTTGACCATGTTTGCTGCTGGGTTTTTCCCACGTTGTTTGTTCACGCCCATAGTAGCGTTCGTCCTCAAACACATTTCCACAGAAGACCCAGCTCATTTGTAAATTTGTATATTCCATAAAACCTTTTTTGCATTTTGAGTTGATGCATATTTTATCTTCTAGCAGCCTGTCGGACTTTGGAAGAATCTACTGCGAAAACCGCATTCTTGACCCATTTTTGTCCGATTTATGGTCGAATATCACAATATTTTCCTCAAAATCGAACAAAAATGTTCTCAATTTGACGATTTTCTAAATCCGACAGACTGCTAGAGCGGATTGTTGTTTTTCTTTTCGGTTGCTGATAAGGGCTCACAAATAAATTTATTAGAGAAAATTTCACGGTGAAAGTGAATTTTCATTCACAGAGATGTAAAATTGAGTTAATTGGCTTATTTGAGCAGAGATTAGAGCTTGCAGCAGAATGCTGATGAATTATTCAGGTTAGGATAAATGAAAATATGTAATCAATTGAAATACAATAGATTGTGATCTACACTATGTGCTCAGAAAATATTGAAAAATCATCTATTGAGATCATGGCTGGTTTTCCGATTATCAGCCATTGAAATGAAGGTGAAAAATATGGTTATAGTAAACTAATATTGAGAGAAAATGTAACAGGACTTTCTATGTTTAATTTAAATTTTATACCTATCAACACCCTGTTTCTTATCGCCTTTATTTCCTTCTCGTCTCTTGCAGAAGAGTTCGAGACGATCGAGAACTATGTCGCCATAGGATTGGAATCTAATGTAGCGTTGCGGCAGAAGCAACGTGATTATCAGAACAGCTTACTTGCTCTTAAAATTGCACGGGGAAAATTTCTTCCCACTGTTAGCATTGAATCGCGCCATAGCCGTGGCGGCGGTGGCCGTACTTTCGAAGTACCTACCGGTGATCTTCTCAATCCAGTCCACGCAACCTTAAATCAGCTAATGGATCTTAACCCCGTCACAACAACACCCGGCGGTTTTCCTGCTCAACCGCGCTTCAGTACTGCTATCGAAAATGATATTTTTAGAGTTATTAGAAAAGAAGATCATGAAAGTAAGCTTACATTCGGTTTTCCACTCTATAATCCAGCCATATATCACGACGTTCAATCAAAAAGGAAAAGTGCACGTTCGCAATATTCAAATCTGCAGACATTTAAGGAGCAACTGAAATATGATATAAAAATTGCATGCTATAATTTTGTGAAAACCGGACTACTGAATAAACTCGTTTCAGATTCGATCGGTCTCGTTCAGGAGAACTATGAAATGAGTATGGAGCTGGTCAAGTTCGGTCGAGCAACAGAGGAAACTATTTTTCGAGCAAAATCTGAAATTAGCAAGGTAGAACTGGAAGCGACGGAAGCCAAATTTCGACATGAAAGAGCCAAAAACTATTTAAATTTTCTTGTTAATCGCACACTGAATTCGTCAGTACTTTTGGAATTAAAATTACCCAATTTTGTCGATCCCAAAGATATTCCGCAGATCGCGCCAGATGAGTCCGTGTCTAACCGCAGGTGGGAAATTACGTCATTAACAAATCGCATATCTGCACTTGATCACTCAATTCGTGTTTTTAAAAGTCGTTTTAAACCGGATCTAAGCGGGCAATTCGAGGTCGGATATGAGGGAGAAAACTCGAATTATTTCAAAGATGATGAATTTTGGCGGGCGACAATGTTTTTGAAATGGAATATTTTTCGTGGTAATCGGGATAAGCATGAAATTAAACGATTGGAGCTGACAAGATTAAACCTGAAAGACGAACTCAATGAATTGTCAAAACATATTGAATTGGAGTATCTAGAAATATTGACGGCCTTAAAGGTTCATTCGCATCGGATTAGATCATTTGAGATGCAGCTTGAAAGCTCACGCCAGACGTTAGATGTTATTCGAGAAAAATACCAACACGGGCGAGTCACTCAGATCGAATTTTTGGAGGCACGTTCCGATTTTTCCAATGCTGGAGTCAATTTGATTATTTCTCAATACGACTATACAGCACAATACGCTGACTTAGAACGTATCGCCTTGGTCAATCATACAAACATTGATTAAAAATATGGATATAAATACAGAAAATCTTCAAGAACACCTTCGAAATCTTATCATTTTCAAGGACATCCCTGATGAGGTAATCCAGCGGATTCCTCAGGTGATGTCCCGGGTCGACTATCAACGGAATCAATTATTATTTTCAGAAGGTGATGATGGTGGCTGGGCTTTTCTGATTACTGCGGGATCAATTCAAATCGGTCGTTCGGTGACAGGTGGTTCTCCTATTACACTGGATACTCTCCGTAATGGCGATTTTTATGTAGATCAATCGATTATTAGCAAGAATAAACGAACACATTTTACACGGGTCGTAAGTGAGAATGCGACAGTTTACCAGCTCTTAAAAGGCGATGCCGATCGGCTCATTGTCGAGTTTCCAATATTTCAGGATATTTTGGATCATCACGTTGCAAAACATGATGATGTCAATTGTATTCGAGGTCTGGGATCCGTTAAAAAGCAACTTGAGAACATTTGGATTTTTCACGATCTGAAAGAATCTGAATTATCGCAACTAGCAACGTTTTTTAATCAGGAAACAGCACTATACGAAGAGACGATTTTTGTAAATGGCGACGCAGGAGACTGCGCTTACTTAATCGGTAGCGGATTGATTCGTTTGTTTCAAGATTTGCCGGATGGGCAACAGGTTGCGGTCGGTACATTAAGCAGTGGCGATTTTTTTGGCGAGCAGGCAATTATTTCAAGCGATCCCCGATCATTGACAGCAACTGTTGTGTCGGACGCAGCAGTCATCCACAAATTGACCAAGAAAGATTTTGACAATTTTTCGACAAAGTCCACACGTTTAAAATCACATTTTGCCCAGATATTTTCGGAAAAAGCGGTACCTGATTATTTCCGTATAATTGCGGAATTGAAAGAGCTTTTAAAAGAGATTCACATTTTTCAAACCTTAGAAAGTGTTGATGTCGACCGTATTGCCGGTTTGATGTGTCGAGTTCAGTGTGTCAATGGAGAAACAATATTCGATACCGGCGATGTGGGGGATTCAGCATATATAGTATTCACTGGTCGAATTAGAATATACTCGCATGTTTCAAGTCAAAATCCGGTAACCCTGGCCACGCTCACGCGTGGAGATTGGTTTGGTGAACGAGCGATCCTTAAGAAAGAACCGAGAAGTGCTTCGGCTAAAGTCATAACTGAAAATGCGGTGTTGTATAAGATTTTCAGTAATGATTTCGAAAAGTTAACAGATACTTATCCACATATTCATGGGCATTTTCTTAAAAATATTGAGGAAACAGCGACAACAAATTATCTGCGCATACTTATCCTGGGTTTTCTCAGGAAACGTCTTGGATTGTTGATCGGTGCAGTAATTTTGCTCATTTTATCAATTACATTTTTCCCACTATCACTATTTAAAAAAGCACCTGATAACATAAGCGAACCATCCCTAAAAGCACAGCTAGTTGCGACTGGAATATCCTTGCGCCCGGAGGATGTATCGATTTCCTGGATGGCCCATGGTACGGTGGTAGAGGACCAAGTACTAACTCTTATTGGGGCACTTGATGGAACCGTAATACGTGCAAACGCTCGTCATCCAGGACAAAAAATGAGGCGGGGGGAGGAGTTATTTGCAATATCCACTACGGTAATAGATCTGGAGTTAACCGGTTTGCAGTCGAAGATGGCAGAATTAGATATTCATGAACGTGATTTAATCGATGAGTTGAAGATTCTAAAGAAACGACTTGGACAGACCGAAGAGCTACAACTCGTCACTGAGTCTCTATTAACAAATAGTCAGAGTCTACTCGATATTCGCTTGAAAAGCTATCAGATTTCGGAACAACTTTATCATAATAAGCGTATTTCTGAATCCGCATTTCTGGGGGAAACTACTGCATTGCGTAACGTTGAAAATGCAATGGTTAATGCAAAATCGAAGGTTATCGAAACAAAAGACCGGCATCTTCAATTAACTCAGGCATTTAATCTGAAATCATCATTGCTAAAACGTCTACCGCTTGATAAAGAACAGATAAAAAGTCAAATCGACTTATTAATGTTTCGACGACATCAATCGATAATAACAACGGATCACGATGTGCGCGTTATTGAAGCCTATGTTCATCCCGGACAAGTTGTCACCGCTGGCACGACGTTAGCAAAGGTGCGATCAACCGAGGCTGTGCGTATTCCTGTAAGTATACCCGATTCATATTTTAAGTGGTTATATCGAGGTACTCTATTGAATACGGGAACGTTTGATTTAGAAAGTGGAATTGCTGTTGAAATATCCTTGCTAAATCATGGATTTTCGAAGGTTTTTCAGGGGGGGTATATTCAATCAATAGGTGAGCGTGTAGAGATTCCGTCGCGTTCATTGCCGATAATCATTCGTCGCGAAAATCCCAGAAACGAAGATAACCAAATTATGTCAGACAAAGAACTTCTGCCAGGCATGGCATGTTCAGTTGAGATTTCATTATACGTCTGTAAAAACGTATATGTAATTCCCCGTTTTGCTTTTCAGAAAGAGAATGTTCTATATGAGCTTACGCCTCTAAATGAATCCAAAAAGCATGCTATAAATATTATCAAGCCGGAAGAAATCCTTCATGAAATCTCACGGGGCATGGTTGTTCAAATGCCTTCGACAAGGGATTCATTGTTTCTGGTCGGACATCCGTTGCCGGACATAGTGAAGGGTACAGAGGTAACCGTCAAAGACGATGATTCCGCTTCAAGCGAAATCAATCGCCAGGATTAACCAGGAAACGACGCATGCAGATTACCGAATGGGGTATAAGAAATCCGATTACAATTACGTTAATATCCATGATTGTTCTTGCAACCGGTTTGTTTTCGGGGTTACGATTACAACGTACCAAATATCCTAAATTCGCATTTAACCGAATTGACGTGACCATTAGTATGATGGATGGTGCTACTCCCGAACAGATTGATGAAAGTATCATTAAGGTTGTTCAACCTCAGCTACAGTCCATACCTGGGGTAAAAGAAATCTATTCCTTCGCTCTGCCTGATTATGGTATGCTACAACTACAGGTAGACAATGACGTTAATGTCAGTGATGTAATTAAAGACATTAAAGATAAGCTGGACACAATTCATAACCTCCCAAAGAGTTCACGGCCTCCAATCGTCAAGCAATATACCAAATCCGACTTTATCACCTCAATTTATCTAGCGGTAACCGGCCGTGGTGTGCCTCAAAAAGATCTTGAGATTGCAGCTGAACATGTCAAAACCGAACTCATCAACAATTTTGGCATCGATAATGTTCGATTTCTTAAAAAACGTGATTTTGAACTGACAATATCTATCCCGGTTGAAAACCTGACATCAAAACATCTTACCATCAATGATATCGCAAATCAGATTAAGAGTCAAAATTTGGACATTTTTTCCGGGGAGATAAAAAATTCCACAGGCACAGTCATCATTAAAGGTGGACATCAAAAAAAATCAATTGATGTCTTGAAAAAACTGCCGATAACATTGGATTCAGGCAAACAAATACGTCTTGAAGACCTGGTGGGGTCAGATAATTTTAACGACGGTTTGGGGGAGGAGCAAATCGTGATGGAGATGAATGGACGGAAGTCTGTCATTCTAGAAATTCCCTATAAGGACGAACTGGATATCATAAAACAAACCGGCAAGATCGAAGATTATGCAGCACAGAAGAAAATGCCAGATCATATGCAAATTCGCGCTTTTTTTAACGATTCCTATCAAGTCCGTGACAGCTTGGGTATGGTGACCAAGAATGCACTTATGGGGCTGGTTTTACTGTTGCTCATGCTGGCATTATTCTTGAACTGGAAAATTGCGCTTTGGACAACAATGGGTGTGACGTTTTCTCTTATTGGCGCGGTCATTGTCGTTTATCTGTCAGGGCAAACGTTCAATATGATGGTGATGCTGGGATTTATGGTTGCATCGGGTTTGATCGTCGACGATGCAATTATTATAGGAGAACGATTCTACCATAAGTGTGAAGACGGTATGTCACCATCGAAGGCAGCAATCTCTGCTGCGGACGAATTGGCCTGGCCGATTTTCACGATGGTGTCCACTTCGATTGCCGCATTTACAGCGTTATTATTTATTCCGGGTATCTGGGGAGAACTTATTTCTGCCTTCGCCATTGCCGTGATGGCCGCACTTGTGCTGTCGTTGATTGAATCGTTAACCATTTTGCCGGTTCATTTAGCTCATCACAGCACCGCAGACAGTCGTATGATGAACTTAATTGAATTGTGTTTTTATCCCATTATTAAATGCGCGAATTATTTACAGCCACGATTACTCAATGGCCTTGAATTTGTTGGCGATAAATGGCTACAGCCGATGCTTGCTTTTTTCATAAACCATCGGTATGCATTTGCAATCTTATTTATCAGTGGAGTTGTCATCGAATTCCAACTCATAAACCACAAATTTATTAAAATTGAGGCCGAACCGGTAACGCAATCAGATCAATTGATTGCTTCAATTCGAATGATTCCGGGAACCTCTGTTGAGGATACAACGAAACAGGCACGACATGTTGTCGCGTCCCTGCGTCGCCTTGGTCATGAAATAGCCAAAAAAAATGAGGGTGTTAACCCAATTAAAGACTATCTGCTAACCGTTGGCGTAGAAGATTCTCATGTCGCTGAAGTGAGAACCCAATTGAGACGCAGCCAGCATAAAGGAGATATTTCCGGCCTTGAATTTTTGGATTTATGGCGGGAATCAACCTCGCCGATTCCTGGTATAAAATCGATCATATTTTATCCTCGCGATCGTGGAGCCACCGGTATTCCTATTGATATTTTTTTGAAATCGAATAATGAAGAGTCACTGGAAAATGCGGAATCTGAACTCGTAGATCATCTTGCTGATATCCCAGGACTAATCGACACCAATAGTTCAAAGAAACCGGGTCCATTATCTGTTCAGATTGATCGCATGACAGAGTACCAAAATTCGTCTATACCGGAATCGCAAATTCTACAGACGATAACGAATCGTTATTATGGTAAGACGATCGACTTTTTTTACCGCGACAATAATGAAGTAAAAATTAAACTGCGTGCACAATTCGATGATCGGAGTGATTTATCACAACTAAGTTCTATACGGTTAGAAAACGGGCTGATTCTCAGTCAGGTTGCGGAGTTGAGTGTCCAGCGAAAACCACTCGAAATTCGACGTGTCGATGGTAAAAAGTCAATAGAGATCACTGCCGATATAGAACACACTCGCGATGTCAACGTAACGGAAATCCGTGACCATCTGATTAACGACTATCTTCCAAAACTTACTGAAAAATATCCTGGATTAGAATGGTCATACGGCTCAGAAGCTGCAGATTCATTAGGCGGGATGGTCAGAATCTTTATCGTTGCTTTGTGTGTCATTTACCTCATTTTGGCAACTTATTTCCGTTCCTATCTGGAACCCATTATCGTTATGTTCGCTATCGTAATCGCTATGTTAGGAGCCACTTTAGGACATTGGATAATGGGAGTCCCAATTAGCATTATAACGGGATTTGGCGTTGTCGGACTTGCCGGTATCGTAGTTAATGATTCGGTTATTGTTGTCGAATCAATTAAGACCTTGGTAAAAAACGGAAGTCAGATTAGTGACGCCCTTATAGACGGTGCGAAAAATCGATTATTACCCATTTTTCTCACATCTATAACTCTCATTGTTTCATCGTCGCCACTTTTGTTTGAATCTTCTCCTGAAGCGATTATGCTGATTCCGGTCATCGTTTCCTATGTTTTTGGGCTGGCATTTTCGACAGTCGTTATCCTATTTGTTATTCCCATAGGATATGCAATTATATTGGATCAGATTATTATGTTAAATAAGATTTTTTACGGGAGCTCCAGAAGTGCCGAAGAATTGATAAATGGTTAGCAGACGAATGAAGTCAGTTTAAGCTTTTTAGCTGCTAGTTAATTAGTTTGCTTTTGGATTAGGAAGCTATAGTAAACGATCTCTCCCCGTTGAATTCTTTTATAAATACGTGAGTCTTTCGTACCTGCAATATTGGAAAAGATAGAAATTAATGACTTGTAAACTGATTTCCTAATCCAATTAAACCTACGTTCATGATCCAGCTCCATTGCCTTAAGGACATTTGGAGTGATGTCAGTATGTTTAATTAGTGTCAACTCTGATTTACGAACTGCCTCTAAGAATGAATTAATTTCTTGCGGTTCACGCAAATCAGCACAAAGAAAATATCCATCCTTGCATAGAATTCGCTTGACTTGCCTGAAAAATGTATCCAGTGAGGCATAACAATGAGACGATTCAATATTTATTACAATGTCAAAGCTTGCATCTTCAAAAGGTAAGGATTCAGCATTGCCGACCCTGAAAGTAAGTCCCTCAACTATCTGGTTTCGTTTACAAAAGTTAACGAGATCGATCGAGGAATCTATGCCACTAAATGTCGTGGTTGAATATGTCGTTTTATGTAAACGGCGCCTCCTTCTCGACCACTCCCAACTTCCAATACATTTAGATTTCGAATATCAACTAAAGATGCAACATAGTGATACCGTTGAATATGATACCGGTCATTTAAATCTATTTTTTCTAACTCAGGCATTTCAGCTTCATCGTCTAAGGGAGCATACCCAAAGTTCATGAACTGCCAATCTTTCATTGGAAATATTCGTGTTGACCACCGATATACAAAGGCCCATATCATTGCTCTCGGTCTGGGATTCCAATTTTCTAATGGAAACAGTCGTGTTAACAACAAATATAAATTGCTCAACATAATTACTCTGGAATTTTGGTATTGTATCTGAAAAGGTTGTACTGACAGTGAGATTATTCTTTGTCAAGAAGAAGCCAAGTCATCCGATTAAATAAATTGATTAGTCTGCATTTCTCTTAGAGCGGCCATTAACCGCAGCCAAATTTTTTCCTGCGAAACACGTGAAATAACGCGAAATATATTTTGCCAAAAGGTATTAGCCTGCATTAGACATAAACTTTTGTGATGAGGGGCATCATATTGCGTGAGGTCAATTTATTCGCGTCCAGGCTTCCAGCCAATGTCGTTAAGTTAAGCCATTGTGGAAAAGTCAAGTTGAAAACGCAGTGTTTTCAATGAAATAAATATCCCATAAACAATTGAATACAAGCATATTACGTGCTATATTCAAGCATGATGGATAATAAAAACAATACCCACAAACTTATTATAAAAAAGGGAGAGAAAAATGGTTAAAAAATACATCGAAAAGGTTAATGTTGGCACGCAAAATGATGAGCGATTTCTGTGCCAGTATA
>JAJFLO010000047.1 GCA_021772675.1 Verrucomicrobiota bacterium
TTCGGCTCAGAGCAGATGGGGTATGGGCTTTGATATTTTTTATAGTGAAACGCGGCAAGCTGCAGGAAATTGAACCCGGAACATTATTAATGGGATGTCGGAAGCATAGCTGAAAAATAATCTACGCATGTACTTGCCTAATATCGGCACTAAACATAGCGTGGTCATATTACTGTCTCCGGTTATTTGTGATTTGAATCAAGTTGTCAGGTTATCGATTCAAAATTGTGAAGCTTTTTCCGTTAAAGAAGCCAAATAGGAATATTGAAAATTGAAAACGGCGCAAAACGATTGTGCTCCATAGACGGACTCTCACATTGACCGGATAGCTTGACAACTCTATAGTGAGGCTCTATTAAACAAGTGCACACCCAGACCCGAAGGACTTACGCCGAGCTTATCTAGACTATCAGTTACCGGCATTACTCTTGATCCAGAATCAACTCCATAGTACTGGGAAGGGGCTGGAATAGCGCTGGATAAAAGTTGAAAATGAACAGACTTTTAACTATACAAAGCCTTGATTCCTGGTACTCATTATCCTTTAATTACTGGCTGCGATCACTGTACCTTGTGAATGGATTAGATATCGCTAAAAAATTACGCAGCCATCCCATGGGGATTGATTTTGATTAGATAAATAGGCTGGGTTCATGCATATTGGGGTTAAACAAATAACGCCCAATAATAGGAGTCCCTGATTACCAACTCTCTTTAAGTTTACAACCTTGCAACAAATTTACGATCTGATTCCGAGAAATCCGGTACCAAAACTCGCTGAGAAGCGTGGAGTAGACAAACGCAGCCGAAGTTTTACATTCTGGAGTCACGTTGTATCATGATGTTTGCTCAAACGGTCCATTCGTTAAGCATTGCTGATAAACTGGATCAATTATACCGACAGCCATCAGGTTTTCGACAGGTTTCTGTAAAATTGTTGCTTGAAATGAATAACGAATGTCGAAAAATCTACTGCTTGCAGTATAATAATGGGAAACAAAAAGTGAAACGAGAGCAATTATACAAATTAGGAGTACCTCGTGGGGAACCGGCAAGATTAGCCGTTGAAGTGATAAAAGCATTGGCAGCTGAAGGGAAGAAATCGAAAGAAATGGAAGTGATCATTTCGAGAGTAGTCAAACGTCCAACGGACTATCTTTCAAATGGAATGCTTGGTTCGTTTGCAAACGCTTTATCATCAAAACGATATTCGGAACGGAAGGCACCTGCACCCTATAAGCAATGGGGTAAAGATCTTGAGCCGGAGTCGGTAAAACAAATGGAAAATGCCTGTCGACTGCCAGTATCGGTTGCCGGCGCTTTAATGCCTGACGCACATTTAGGGTATGGTTTACCGATTGGTGGTGTGTTAGCCACTGATAATGCGGTTATTCCGTATGCCGTAGGTGTTGACATTGCCTGCCGCATGAAAATGACGGTGTTAGATATTCCTGTTATGGATATTGAAAGTGAACGAGGTCGAAACAGACTCATAAAAGCGATTGAATCAGAGACACGATTTGGTGTCGGCTCGTCGTTTAAGCGACGACGTCAACATGATGTGATGGATGAAGATTGGTCGGTGAGCCATGTTACCAGTGAATCAAAAGATAAGGCATGGGCACAATTGGGAACCAGTGGCAGTGGCAATCATTTTGTTGAATTTGGTACGTTTACCATTCCGGGCAAGGCCTTCAATCTTGAAGCGGGGACATATCTGGCATTATTGAGCCATAGTGGCAGTCGGGGAGCTGGTGCAAAGGTGGCTAGTTATTATAGCAAATTGGCACAAAGTCAACATCCAGAACTCCCGCGGGAGCTAATTCATTTAGCTTGGCTTGATATGAATGGGGAAGATGGAATAGAATACTGGCAGGCAATGGAATTGATGGGCAAATATGCAGCGGGGAATCATTCATGTATTCATCAGCACATCGCTAAGAATCTTGGTGTTGACGTTCTTCTCGATATTGAAAACCATCACAATTTTGCATGGAAAGAACGTCATTTAGATCGAGATGTTATAGTCCATCGCAAGGGGGCAACTCCAGCAGATAAAAATGATATTGGTATTATTCCTGGCACAATGGCGACACCAGCATTTATTGTCAGTGGAAAAGGAAACCCTGAATCATTAAATTCTGCCGCTCATGGCGCTGGTCGGGTTATGAGTCGTCGAAAAGCGATGCGGACATTGTCCTGGAAAGATGCCAAACGATTGCTGACAAAACAGGGCGTGACGTTATTGTCTGCTGGTCTGGATGAAGTCCCTATGGTGTACAAAAACATCGAAAAAGTAATGCGATACCAAAATGACCTTGTGACAATCATCGGTAAATTTATGCCGAGGATCGTAAAAATGGCCCCGCATGGTGAGCGTCCAGAGGACTGAATCTTTCCGTATACAAACGATTTAAAATAGAACTATTCCGCGTCGATGATTTGTACATCGTAAGCGCCAAATTGTTTGTCGGCAGTGAGAATTGGAATGTTTTCAATCTGCGACTGGGCAATCAGCAGCCTGTCAAACGGATCTCTATGATGATGTGGTAATTCAGATACATGCAACACATGTACATGCTCAACGGGTATTGACGAAATTGAATCCCTAACCAATCGCTTTGGAATAAACTTGGGAGGTGGTTCATTTAATTCCAGTTTTCCCAAAGCATATTTTATAGCTATTTCCCATGAACTCACTGCCGGAAAAAATATTTCATTTCGGCTATGTTTGAAATAGTTCAAAGCTACAGAGTTTAATTTATCAGGTTCAGAGATCCACCATAACCAGCATTGAGTATCCAGCAATATTTTCAACCCTCAAATTCCTTTATTAATTCATTATCCAGTGGGGCGTTAAAATCACCTATGATTTCGACAAGTCCCACGTCCAACCTCGGTTGACGCTGCGATTTTGGTTTATTGAAGGGAAGTAATCGAGCTATTGGATTTCCTGATTTGGCAATAATGACTTCTTCGCCACTACTAACGTGTGATAATAGTTGTGACAAATTTGTCTTTGCTTCGTGGATATTTACTTGTATCATCTCAAATTATCCTTATGCTTATATCTAATTCTAAACTTAGTTTCCGACTTAGTCAAATTGATTATATCATTACATTTTGTCTGAACTAAGACCCGTTGTGCTGCATGAAGACTGAATTATTAATATGAACCTAAAAATTATTTCGCGATTACTGTCTTATAGATGGGGAACATAGGCGTTTCGACCATTGAAGAATCTACGATTGACCTGCCTTTGTAAATTGGACGATACTTATGAAGTGAAAGTCGCCAACCTGTTAATCCTTTTTCGTGTATAATGTTTGTGATATACTGCTTTTTTGATTGGTTAAATTTAAATGACTATAACCGAACTGAAAAAATCGAATAGAATTATTTTTGAAGCTACCGTTGGCAGTCGCGCATATGGAACATATACGGCTAACAGCGATGACGATGTTAGTGGTATTTATGCATCATGCAAAGATGAATACTTAAATATATTTGACTCGCCCAAGCAGATTAATGATGAGAGAAACGACACGACGTATTATAATCTTCAACGATTTATAGAATTGGCAAGTTCAGCAAATCCTAACATCATTGAATTGTTGTTTATGCCATCTGATTGTACACGGTTCAAGACTAATGTTATGGACCAGCTTATTTTAAATAGAGAATTATTTCTTTCAAAAAAATGTATTGATTCTCATATTGGCTATGCAATGGCCCAGGTAAAACGTGCGAAGGGTAGAAACAAATGGGTTAATTCTCCGAAACCAAAATCATCTCCACGGAAAGAAAATTATTGCTGGGTTATATTAAATACTGGCAATGATAAAATCGGCTCTGAAAATTTACCATTTCGTCCCAAACCATTAAAAGATTTGGAAATAGATTTAGGATTTTTTCACTGTTCATCTTTAGAACATTGTCCAGAGGTTTATCGCCTATATGACTATAAAGGAGAGGCAAATTGTCAAGGTGTTTTTTCAGGAGAAGAAATTGTTTGTCGTAATATTCCGATTGAAGATGAGAAACGGCGATTTAAAGGATTGTTAATTTTCAATGGACCAGGATATAAACGCGCCATTAAAGATCATAAGAATTATTGGGAATGGCACGATAATCGAAACGAATGTCGTTGGATAAAACAAGAAGGTGGTGTGATGGATTATGATGCGAAAAATATGATGCACACATTCAGACTACTCTATTCAGGATTATCAATTGTGAAATATAGATGTCCAATTGTGCGTTTTGATGGAGAAAAACTTGATTTTTTATGTCAGGTTCGAGATGGTGAATTTGAGTATGGAGGATTGATAGAAAAATCTGAAAAGTTAATTGAAGATTTGGAAGAAATGAGATCGAGAACTCGCCTTCCGGACGATATTGATTATGAAAAGATAAATGATTTGTTTCTTGAACTTATTGATATGTGGGAGAAGAGTCAATGAAGTATGGTAAACTGCTACCTTTTATTCAAATGCTTTGCTGGTGCTTTATCATGGTTTTTCGTGAAGATATCTGTATTCTTTTGCCTTTTAATTGTTTATAATAATCGTCTTTTTATTCATATATTTTATTTACTTGCAGTGACGCTGCCGTTGTTACATGTCATTAATCTCAATAGAGTAAGGCCTATTTATATTTTATGGCTATCTCTCGGTTGTTACTTACCTTTTCATGCTTGGCCATTTGGGCATTGGCGGAACTTGGAAAATGAAAATTTAACTATGTATGGGCTATACGTCTTCTTCTATCTTATATTCATTGGATTCGGTATTAGTCAAATATTAAAATTAAATTGTTTATTTAAGCTAAAAATTGGCAGTTACACATTAAAACCTCAGTATATTAAAGGCATCTTTTCGGTATTTTATATATTGATATTAGCTGGATTTGGCTATCCGCTTCGACCAGATTTTCGATCGGAAGATTCTCTTCGGCAAGGAGTGAAGGCCGAGACTCAGTATCTAAAAGAATCACTTAAGGGATTCTATCTTGACCATGGTTGGTATCCATCCACCGCAGAGGGGTTGAACACTTTAACAGAGAATCCAGGTTCTGCCGCATGGAAGGGACCTTATGTCCCAGATGGAAATTTGCCTAAAGATCCTTGGGGAAATCCATTTCAATATGAACTGAGGCAAGATGGTGCAATAATAATATCATCTTGGGGTCGAAATGGGAAAAATGATTCGGTAGATGATATAAATATAGTTGTAACACAACCTTCTAAAAAATCAGATTAATTTAATAGTATAGGAATTTGAATTCTAAGTGGTTATA
>JAJFLO010000461.1 GCA_021772675.1 Verrucomicrobiota bacterium
AATATCGAATATCGAACAAGGAATGTAGAATCATGAAGTTTTTTCCTTCGTCATTCATAATTCCTTGTTCGATATTCGATATTCAATTTAAATGAAAGGAATATTTTTTAACAAAAGTGTAAACTACTTTTTCGAGCTTAGCGTGAAGCATTCCAATAATTCGTATAGTTTGTCATGGATGCCGATATTTTGGAGTTCAGCCAAGCCCGCAGAATGGGGCGAGACAGGCTGTACGCAGGACAGCAACGAAACAACGTGGAGTGACAACCTTCAGCTTGGTTTTTGTTTTTTGAAGGATAAAATAAGCAAGCTCAAGCTTGAACTCCAAAATATCGGCAATTCAATCCCAAATAAATTCACTGTAATCTTAAGGCTCACAAATAAATAACTTGGATTTTTCGCATCTTATCTTCACGTCATCTAGGTCCGGATCTGAATGACGAAAAACATTGAAATAGTGCAATATTCCTGCTGCTTTTCGCCATTCAAATCGCCCAAACCTGACATAAAATTGAGCGCGAAATTATCCAAGTTATTTATTTGTGAGCCCTTAATGCGTTTCACCCATAATTGCTGTTGGCCAATAGATTCTTGGCAAGTTCTTCCGCTTTTTCGGGATATCCCATTTCACTAACTAATTTTAATGAAAAATCTATGGCAGCTCCCGGCCCCTGACCAGTTACGATATTTCCATCCACAGAAACCATTCTACCGGTATAGGTGACATGTCCTAATTGTGTCTCAAAGGAAGGATAACAGGTTACCGTTTTATTATTTATTATTCCCGCCGCATGCAGAACTATGGGAGCAGCACAGATAGCCCCGATATACTTCGCTTCATTGTTCATTTGCTGTAATAGATGAATAACATCAGCGTTATTTGCTAAATTTTCAGATCCGGGCATTCCTCCGGGTAATACGACAGCATCGAAATCATCTGCACAGACATCCGCGATTGTTTTGTCCATAACCACAGGAATATTGTGCGCCCCGCAAATATTACCGTCTGCGATACCAACCATGATAACATTAAACTCTGCCCGCCGTAAAACATCGACAATGGTGATCGCCTCAATCTCTTCAAAACCCGCCGCAAATAGAACACCGACAACGTTCATCCGATTATGAACCTTCTTTTTGACCGGATTCAGTAACCTCGGGGGTATCTAGTATAAATTGCCAGTCATCGGTAAACATCGTGTCAGAACTCGATTCTAACTGTTTGTAATACTGATTGAGAATGGCTTGCTGCTGTTGTCGTTTGTATTGCGGTAAAAGAAAGGATTTAATCTCTTCAAAATCTTCATCGGATGGAAGTGTGTGCTTGGAAATGTAAACAAGAACAGATCCGTTGTCGACATCTTTGGGTGCGGCAAGGTGACCTGCTTTCGTCTCCTGAGCCACTGTTTTAATGGTTTCTTTATTTGCATTATTCGGCCCCTGGCTTAAGGAAAATTCTCCTGTTGGGGAAAACGCCATATCACCTGACGCTTCTGAAAAGACAACACCTTCGTCGAGCTTTTGCTTAATGGCCTCGTATGAGATTCGGGCTTCCTCTCTAGCTCTTTCAATTGATTTATCATTGCGGAGATCGCGCTCAGCCAACTTTGCTGCACTAGACAACTTCAGTTCACTTTCTTCTTCGTTGTCAGAGGCATCCTCCCTGAATGATGGTAGATAGGATTCACGTGATGCCTGCCAACACACGACATAAAATGCCGGGCCGGATTCAATGACTTCACTAAGCGGGTTGGCGATACTTAATTTACTACCCTCAGTTGCTAACGTTTTTGAAAAGCCCGATATGCCAGGAATGCTATTATCTTTTTCTGTAAAAAAACCTGATTCCACAGGGACGACAATAGGATTCTTGTTTTCACTGTATTGACTACAGAATTGAACAAAGGCGTCTGCTTTTTTATCGTTGGGAGATTCCTGTAGTGCCTTATGCAGTTCAATCGCAAAAAGAGTAGCTTGCTCTTGCGCAGATTTTTTTGCATCGTCTCTTTTCTTACTTTTCAAATCACCTATTATTTTTGACTTTACTGTATCAAAAGATTGGTTGTTACGTTCATCCAATTTTTGAATGATATGAAATCCAAAATTCGTTTCAACAATGTCACTTATTTCATTTTGACCGAGAGCAAACGCGACGTCTTCGAACGGTTTTACCATTTTACCTTTGCCAAAGAATCCCAAGTCACCGCCTTTGTTTGCATTGCTTGCATCTTCACTATGTATTTTCGCCAGATCAGGAAAATTATCTTTTTCCTTTGCTTCTGCCAAAATCCCCTCTAACTTCTGACGTTTCTCTTCTTTGATTTCATCGGTATCATCTGGATTAAGCTTGAGTAAAATATGACGGGCATTTATTTCCTCAATAGCGAATTCTTCCTCGTTTTCATTAAAATATTCTCTTGCTTCTTCCTCTTCCAATTCTCGAATTAACTTCCGTTCAATTGCCACTTTTGCTTCAGAAAATGGAATGCCATCACGGTCTTCTAATTTTTGAACAATATGGAAACCTTTGGTCGATTCCAGGACGTCATTAATCTCATTTACCTTCATTGACTTCACCGATGTCAAAAACTCCTGGCCATATCGTGCGCCGATAGTGCTAAGATCAACAAATCCTAAGTCACCACCTTTTCTGGCGCTGGCTTTATCCTCACTGGTTTCTTTCGCAATTTCAGCAAAATTGTCACGGTTTAGTGTATTCTTGATTTCATCAATTTTTTCTCTCTTAATCTTGCTAGCCTCATCTGTATCAGTTGCTGTTGTGGAAATTTGAATATGTCGTAATTTTATTTGTTCCTTAGCGTAAAGATTCGCTCGGTTTTCATCATAGTTTTGTTGCATGTCTTTTTCAGAAACAATGAGTTTGTCCGTATAATCATCATTTGAAAATTCGGCTATTTGTAGTTGAACCTGTTCGCCAATTCGATATTTATCTTCAAGATGTTGGTTGAAATAGATTTCAATTTCTTCGTCGGTTACCTCAACCTCACTCAAATATTTAAATGAGTAGAAATTACTCACTTCAGCTTCACACTTGGTGAAATATCCTAAATGTGCTGACCGCATTTCTGAATCCGAGACACTCACCCCTTCTGTGACGCGCCGCTCAATCCGACCGACAATGATATTTTCTTTAATGATATCGTCGAATTCCCCCTTAGACAATCCCTCAGCCCTTAGAAAGGTATCTTCAAATTCCTTAAATTTTTCTTTATCAAACTTTTCATCTGTAGTAAACGCAGCGTGATTCATGATTTTTTCCCGAACCTCGTCATCAGTAACGTTGTCAATACCCAAATTACGCGCTTCATTTAATGCCCGCATTTGGTTCAATACCTGGTCGGATACGACTTTTAGAATCTCAGGGTTACGGAATATCTGATCATTCGATCCCATATACCGTTGGTAATCCAGATAAAATTTTACTTTGACCCCTCCTAGATAGTTGAAAAATTCTGCACGAGTAAACGTTTTCCCATGCATACTTCCCATAACCGGGTCACGTGCATCCCCACTGCTACCCGGTCTGAAGTCACCATAAAGAAACACAAATGGAATAATAATGGCGCCACCAATAAACAAATACGTCAGACGACCATGTTTTGCACAAAATCGATTAATACTGGAGATAATCATGTCACTTAAATTCCTATGTTAGTATAGTTTTAATATTGTCAGCCATATTGAACCTGAATCTGCATTGGTTTTAGGAAGAATATTAAATTCCGTCTACACGTTCAAATTCAGTTTTATCAACATAACACAATGGACAGACCCAATCTTCAGGAACATTCTCAAAAGAAGTTCCAAGTGCAATTGATTGAGTTGGGTCTCCAATTTCGGGGTCATAGATATACCCGCACATCAAACACATATAGTAGTCCATAAATTTGCATCCCTAAGCTATGTCAATTTGTAATTTTTGCAACCTCAAAACATTGACAATTTCAGGTTGGATAATAAGATACCTGAATCCGTGACGTTAGGTATAAAATCAGCTGCCTAAAAGGTATTTTACTTTTTAGCGACCGTTCTGCTATCGCAGAATGGCTTTCTTTTAATGCATCTGCTTCGTTATCAAACTATTGCAGTAGTTACGACAGCTAAAAATTTGATGCCTTGCATCTACACAAAAAGAAAACCATCACGGATTCAGGAAATAGATATCAAAAATAAACTCTAACCCAAGTTGAGCGATTATGGGTGAATGGAACACCGAAGATCGAAATATAGCGCGCCCCACCATAACGTGCGTCATAAATTCCAATATCAAGCGAAAATGATGCGATTCGCCGTCAAAAATCACTCAACTCAGGAATAAATTCCACAGGCAAAACCATGACATCAAAACGATTTCTCCTAATACTGATTATGTTATGTTTATTTGATCTAGTCTGTGTTTCATTACCTAAAGGAGATATTCCCGATAAATCGGTATTAAATCAATCCAACCTGAATTCATCGATTATCCGTGAACAATTTCCATCTGATCTTTCATTCAAAACATTGTTCCAGGAAAATAAAATTTACCATTACTTTCATTATGGGAAAGACCATCCATTTAACTTTTCTGCAAAAACATTCGAATTAATCAATGCGTGCTGGTTAGCCGATGCGTCAATGCTGGCCTATGTAAGAGATAATAATTACGTGTCACATCAATTGACCCGATCAGGATTTGAACATGTCAAGTTTTTTGACGAATCAGGAACACAATGTTTCGTCGCGTCAAATGCACAGGGTGTTTTTGTTATATTCAGGGGGACAGAACCCGACGAAATCCGCGATATATTGACCGATGCGCAAATCATTACGGTAAATGAAAATAAAGGAGGTAAGGTTCACAAAGGATTTCAACAAGGGTTAAATAGTATCTGGGGGCCATTATTTACACAAATTCGGGAAATCAATAGCGATTCAAACAAGAAATTCTGGTTTTCCGGTCACAGTCTGGGCGCAGCTCTTGCAGTCCTTGCCGCCGCCCGATTTCAGGACAAAACTGCTGTTCAGGGAGTTTATACCTTTGGCTGTCCGCAAATTGGCAATCGTGACTATGCGGAGTCCTACACAATCCCAATCTATCGCATCGTCAATAACAATGATATTATACCGATGCTGCCATCGTCCATTATCTATGATCATATCGGACAATTTATCTACATTGACAATGAGGGCCACCTACACAACGCCCCAGACACTTGGACAGAGATTTCGAGTAAATTCGATGGGCATTGGCAGCACGCATTAGATGTATTTCAAATCTGGAAAAACAGCAATACGGACATAATTCCCAACGATAACCTGACTGATCATGCTCCAATTCTCTATTCTATTCAACTATGGAATGCCTACATAGATAGCGTAAAATAGAAACTAATCTACGATTGTTCTATCCTGAATAATTCATCAGTATTCTGCTGCGAGCCCTAATCTCTGCTCAAATAAGCCGATTAACTCAATTTCTCTATTCAATTTATTATGATGAACTTTAACCGGATACGCCGGGGTTTTACCGCTAAGATTGGCAAAATTAGTCCTCCTGGTGAACCTCCTATGTTATAAATTTAATTTCAGCTCGTTTGTAGTCCCGCTTTTAAGCGGAAGTTTTCGGAGAGCTTCAGCGATCCGGTGTTTTTACACGCTCGCTGAAGCATCGCAAACACTTCCGCCTGAAGACGGTACTACAAACTCACCCTCTTCCAAGATAGTGATTTTACTGAATATGTGCTTTTCCAGCATTAACAACAACTTAGAATACACTACCTATACTATCGAGTTAAGTGCTCTCGCGACGAATCGCATGAATTAATCAGGCTAACACACGTTTTATTGCCGCTTCCATTTTTTCTGTTATATCACCTACAGCTGTTTTAGGTGAATTGCCTTCATTGTCAACATACTCAAAGATATCAATCGGTTCACAGAATGTCACCTCAGCTTTACGACGACCTTTTATTTTGTATTCACCCAAAACATCTTCCTCAAATTTTAGAATGGTTTCGGCAATACGATTCGGAGTAGATTTTTCTGTGACATATTGTCCCGGGTAACTATATAATTGCATCGCCGCATATAAGCGATTGAGATCGTTGTGACACTCGTTTAATTTCTGATGTTCTGAAGGATCTGTTTCCAGAATAATCGATTGAATTTTACCCTTCACTTTTCGGATACGATTCGGATGTTTCCTATTCTCATCGATCTTTTTGAGATATTTTTGTTCCTGTTCACAAATCAAATGGTCACGAAATGCCTCTAAACGCTCCGCGACACTGCCTTCAAATGACATGTTTAGTAATTCTTTTTCCTTAATCGTCAGAATGGCCTCACCAAAATTATAAATTCGGTCTACGATGTCCAAATCTAAACTGGAATCCAATTTTATATGTTTTTCCAGTCGGTCCATCGCCGGAACAAAAGTCGCCGCTATATCATCAATATACCTATATTTCATTGCTGTGGGAATGATATAACACCCCTTATTTCTGTCATCCTTTTTAAGTTTTTTGGCAGTTTTCAGCATAATAGTGGCAGCCCCCTCATTAAGGGGTGTAAGTTTTTCATTTAAGTGGTATATTTCGCCTTCAGGAAACATCACCAGTGGAAATTTCCCTTCATGAACAATATTCATTGCTTCTTTTAAAGCTTTTATGTCAGCACCATCCCGATCAATTGAAAAAACCCCGATTCGCTGCATTACTTTACCATTAAATCCTTTATATACTTCAAAGGTTTCTCGTGCAGCCATATAATGAATCGGTATATTATATGATCGATTTAAATGAGTTAATACATGGGGATCCGCATGATCAGAATGATTGGGTGTAATCAGAAGTGAATTATTATTTTTGATTTTTTCCAGAAGTTCTTCGCCACCAGCAGAAACGACGACTTCAGCAATTTTATGTTTTCTATGAAGATAAAAGGTATCGCTGATCCAGTATATAAACGGCGCCCAAAAGTTTGAATATTTTGGTGGTTTGAAAATATATTTTTGAATATTTTCGTAACGATTCATGGTGATTTCCCTCTCCTTTGCAAACGGGCACGAGTCATTCGCTCGCGTAAACCGCCTTCTTCTACAAATGTTTTTTCGAGGGCCTTTAGCTGCTTATCAAGCAAATAGTTCGTCAGTTTTATGAGACCAATCATGACGTTTGCGGCAATGGCTGCATCTAGATGTTCTATACCTTTTTTGAAGGTCTCGTAGTTTGCATCAGGCCGTCGGTTCAGTTCACGAAGTCGATTTGTGTAAGGATGATCTTTTGTCCATTGTTCCAGCTTGTGAACTCGAAGATAGTCCTGGTAATCAGCCAATAGTTCCTCCTGGCTTGCCCGTGCGACATTGGTGAGCTTTATTTCCATTTCTTTGGATGTTCCTGAGGCCTGGCTTCCTTCGATGATGTTCTGTTTTCCGGAGCGCGCTGCCTGAACCATTTGGTCATAGGTACGGTCTCGTTTGCTTAGAAATCGCTGACAGAACCTGACGGTTCCGTCATAGACGATTTCTGCTTTTTGGTATGACAGCAAATTTTTATAGCCGCCATGTGGGGGTATGAATTTTTCAGGCATGGTTTTACCTTTTTAATGTGACAAAAAGGACTGAAGAGACGAAAAGGACAATACCTCCGCGAATTTGTTTTTAATCGTTTTCTGTTCCTTCGGTCGTTTGGGTCCTTTATGTCCCTTTTTCTTTTTTTAACTTAATACCGTTAAATAACTAAACTGGGAAGGATTACTTGCCAGAAACGTGTTTGTCGTTAAAAGGGACTTAAACGACAAAAATGACCAAAAAGACGATGCGTCCCAGAATTGAATCTAAATATTTTTTTGTCCCTGTCGTCATTTTCGTCCCTTGTGTCCCTTTTTTCACCTTTTTTGGCTTCTCTGACTCAGCTCAACCGCCATCGCCTTTATCTTTTTCAAATCTAACTTACCACTTCCAAGCATTGGAATTTCATCGACCATAAAATAAGAATCCTTTTTGGGTATCCAAAGATTGGGCAATT
This sequence comes from Verrucomicrobiota bacterium, assembly GCA_021772675.1. Taxonomy (GTDB): domain Bacteria; phylum Verrucomicrobiota; class Lentisphaeria; order JABSQK01; family JAJFLO01; genus JAJFLO01. The sequence continues at coordinate 8,028 of JAJFLO010000461.1, forward strand.
CACTCTGTTTTAGCTGTTCTGTTAATTGTTCAATGTCAATATCACCTTTATAAAGTACTGCCAGAGATTCACCTTTACGTTCATCCGGCAGCGATGTTACAGCACAGATTTGTTCACTGTCAATACCCAATTTTTCGTGAATTTCCTCTTCGATCTTAATGTGCGGCACCATCTCGCCACCGATTTTACTGAACCGGCTCAGCCGATCTTTGATGGTAAGAAATCCATCCTCGTCCATCACTGCTATATCTCCCGTTATATACCAACCATCACGCATGACTTCGTTTGTTTTCTCTTCGTCACCCAGATATCCAAGCATCACATTCGGACCTTTCACCAGCAACAAACCATCAACACCAACGCCTAATTCTTCGTAGGAATCCGGGTCAACAATTTTTGTTGTAATATTCGGTAATGGATGGCCGATACTACCAACCTTAGTACCTTTTTGTTTTGTGCCATGAATATTCACATCCGGAATGTTCACTGAAACGATTGGCGATAACTCCGTACAACCAAAGCCTTCGAGAGGATAGAGGCCAAAGCGTTTCTCAAAGGCAGCGGCAACCCGGTCTTTTAACTTTTCGGCACCGACAACAACATGTCGAAGAGAATGAAATTGTTCCGGTGTGCATTTGCGAATAAACCCCATCAAAAATGTCGGAGTTGCCATTAGTACCGTCGTTTTATATCGTTTTACCAATTCGCCAATAACCTTAAAATCCAACGGATTATGATGATAAATCACGCCCATACCTGTCAAAAGCGGATACCACAGTGTCCCGGAAAATCCAAATGAATGAAACAATGGCAGAATCCCCATAACCTTGTCATCATCACTTGTATGAAATACCTGAAACAAACCTTCGATGTTTGATCCAATATTTGCATGGGTTAGCATCACCCCTTTCGGGTCGCCCGTACTTCCACTTGAGAATATGACTGTAGCAAGCGATTTCGATGGAGCTTCGTCATGATTTTTGTATAAGTACTCCATCAGCCTCCCCGGCAACAAATAAAAACAAAGAGTAGCAATAAATTTATCACTTGATGAAACGTCATTTTTGAAATCTTCAATCCATATCATCTCGTCTCGTTTTTTGATTTTCACCTTTTCGACAAACTCTCTGGATGAAAAAATATGCGTGATGCCACATTTTCCGATTGATTTTGATACCGACTCTTCCGACGCCGTAAAATTCAGATTAACCGGACATTTTCCAAGTAAAGAAATCCCGATATTGACTAGCGCCGCACCAACATTATTCGGCAGCATTAATCCAATCATTTTATCATCAGGACATCGTCTCCGTATCGCCCGGGCAAACGCCATTGATCCAATGAAGGTTTTAGCATAACTCAATTCAACGCCACTCGAATCAGCCATACAAAACCGCGCAGGATTCTTTTTTGCCTGAGAATAAAATCGTAGCGGCAACGGTCTATCTTTTTGAGGCCGATGTTGGTAGGCATCCGCCCCCATTTCGGAAACAACAGCTCGCACGTCACTGGATGTGGACTTTGGCGGCATTGGTTTTCCAAAAGAAATCGTGACCGGATAAGGAATTTGACTGGGAACTTTGTTAAAAAAATCATTACCTTCAAAACTAAAAATGCTGCCCCAGACACGATCCAAATGCACAGGAATAATTGGCGAATCGACCTTCTTCATAATACGTTCCATGCCTTTTTCGAATCGTTGCATATTACCCGTTCGTGTAATAGCGCCTTCGGCAAAAATACAGACCATTTCTCCATTTGTTATATGTTCACCAACTTTCGCAAACGATTCCAAAAGTTTTTTAGGCCCATCAGTGTCCGCGATCGGGATTGATTTCATAATGAAGAACAGAGGGCGTAAAAACTTATTTTTGAATAACGACCGAAGTGACATAAACCGAATCATGCGCTGGGTGCAGGCAACCACCAGGCATCCATCGGCAAACGAGACATGATTGCAGACCAGTAAGGCGCCTCCGGTTTTGGGAATGTTTTCTTTGCCGATAATTCTAATCTTATACAGAGTGTGTGTCATCAGAAAAATGACAAACCGAATCAGAAAGTCAGGTAAGAGTTTACAAATATAGATAATAACAAAAAATGACAACACGCCGAAAATGACGAATATTAACGCCGGGCTGACACGTAAATATGATGCTAAAAACCAAAAGACTACAGATGCCAGAGCCATACTGGCAAATGAAATAAAATTTGAGGTGGCAAGTATTCTGCCTTTTCCATCAGCTGGACTGAATTGCTGAATATAGGTCGCAAGAGGGATGATAAAGAAACCACAACTCGTACCAAACAAAAAGAAAGTAATCACCGTGGCAAAAAATGATCCGTGCGTAATACCTAAGAACATAGAAAAAATTCCCAATCCAATCGCGCCAATCGGAACTAAACCAAATTCAATTTTTTCCTCCGAAAAACGTCCCGCAAGCACACTGCCAATTGCGACACCAAAACCGATAGAGGCAAGAAGAATACTTGTTCCAGCATCACCAATGTGCATTACAGTTTTTGCATAAATTAGAATATTCATCTGATAGAGCGCACACAAAAACCAGAAATAGGCATTACCAATAACACAAAGGTACATAGCCCTGCTTTCTTTGATTTCAGTAAAATTTAAATAAATATCTTTAAGAAAATTAATTTCAAAAGATTTAGTTGAGGCAGAGGGCGGAACATAAGCAATGAATCGACTGGAAATTACCCCGAAAATCGCAACGGAAATAAAAATGATCGATGTCAAATGGACCTTATAATCAAACCAGAGAAGTAACTGCCCCCCAACCAGGGTACCTAAAATCATTGAAAGAAACGACCATAATTGCAACGATCCGTTTGCGCTGGATAAATCTTTTTCGGCAAACATTTCAGGTAAAATACCATATTTTGACGGGCTGAAAAATGCACTTTGCGTGCCCATTAAAAACAAAACAACAAGCATGAATTTTATACTCCCGGATAAAAAAGCAGCAAATCCGAGGGACATGACTAAGACTTCACCCACCTTAATCCAAAAAATAATCGTTGTTTTACTGTAACGATCTGCAATGAAACCAGCATAGGACGAAAACAACAGGAATGGAATGACAAGCATCGCTCCAGCCAATGCGACATATTGGGTACCTCCCCCTGGCTGATCAGCAAATAGATTTACAGCCAGAAGAGAAATAACGAGCTTAAATGCATTATCATTGAACGCACCCAGGAACTGGGTAATGAGCAAGGCTTTGAATCCATTAGATTTTAGTGAAATATAGTTAGACATGTATGGATTAGTTTGTCGCTTCTTTATGGTTAGAGTCAGTAGGGTTCGGTATGTTTGACGTGATGTAAAACTACGTTTATGTCTCCGTTGAATATGCCTCTGTTTTTAATATAATAAAGCGCTCAATAAACAGGCATTGATGTAGATTCATGAAATCAGGACGCAGGACGGAGTTTGCCTGCATTATGCAGATTAGATTGAGTCATTTGAGTATTTTACAGATGGATAGAGAATGACAGTGTGTCGTGTCACACAGAATCCGATAGTCAAGGAAAGATGCTGACATAATGTGATATACGTTCTCATAGTAGCTGCTTTGTGGTGAGAAAGCTTAGATTGTATTCAATGGTTTGACGCAGACGAACAGATGACACTGCGTCGAGACACATTGAGTTTGCGAAAGAACTTAACCGGCTCTGCCGGGACTTTTTTATCGCAACGATTGGCAAAATTGGGCTGAAGGCTTTGCTCCGCATCTCCTATACTATAAATTTAATTGCAGCTCGTTTGTAGTCCCGCTTTTAAGCGGAAGTTTTCGGAGAGCTTCAGCGATCCGGTGTTTTTACACGCTCGCTGAAGCATCGCTAACACTTCCGCCTGAAGACGGTACTACAAACTCGCTCTCTTCCAAGATAGTGATTTTACTGAATATGTGCTTTTCTAGCATTAACAACAACTTAGAAGTAACCGTTCAGCCCCCCCGGTTTTCCTTTTTATTAGCGCTGTGCTCTGCTGGAGCAGCTATGCTACGGCAGCAGCGGGAATTGGGGGGGCATCGTGGCCGCGTCGTCTTTCAGAGATGACATGTGCCAGATAATTCCA
>JAJFLO010000462.1 GCA_021772675.1 Verrucomicrobiota bacterium
TCGGCTCAGGTCGATGAAATAGCTGCCTAATCGTTGAGTAATCCACTTATTGCAGTATTTTTTAAAGTCGTGGTATGTCTTCGTCGCATCAATGGATAAAAAAGTGTAAAATAAAAAAGAGACGCTATGAAGCGTCCCAAAAATTATAAGTAAGAAGTGAAAATTATGGGGGGAATATATACGTTTTACTGTTTATGCCTGGCATAAATCTTATCTCTTAATGTCATTGATTTGGAGTTCAATTGCAACACGCTCACATCCAAATTAATTTTTGCAAATGGACTCTTATTTCATAGGTATTATTGAATAATTTCAAGGATACTCTATTTTTTAAAACATCAAATCTGGATTAAAATGAATTGATACGTTACGCCATTTTGAAAGTTAATCATGATATATCAAAATACATGAAGGTTTGGGTATTGAAAGGAAAATAATTATATGAATATCAAACAATATATCTCTTACGTTTCAAATTCCTGGACACCCGTATTACCAGAAAAAGCCATTGACACAGTTCAGCTCATTATGATTTTTGGCGACCGGGAAAGAATTGAAGAAGGCGGTTTATTTCAATTAGTCAAATCAGTGTATCCGAACTCACATATCATCGGATGTACTACAGCAGGTGAAATCTGTGAAACAAACGTTTTTGACAATACCTTAGTTTTAACGGCAATTGAATTTGACGATACGCAATTGAAGGCAGCTAAAATAACTCTCAATTTAGCAGAAACAAGTTATGATGCGGGGATACAGTTGGGGAAATCATTGATGGCTGATGACCTAAAGCATGTATTTGTCCTTTCAGATGGTCTTCATGTCAATGGAAGTAAACTTGTTGACGGATTATCCAGCATGTTACCCTGTCATATAACCATTACAGGAGGATTGTCCGCCGATCGGGACCAGTTTCAAAAAACACTGGTTATTCTTGACGATGAACCAATGTCAAGTACCATTGCGGCTATAGGTTTTTGTGGTAATAAGCTGACAATCGGTCATGGCTGTCTTGGCGGTTGGGATTCGTTTGGACCTGAGCGATTGGTTACAAAATCTAAGGGAAATGTTTTATTTGAACTGGATGGTAAATCTGCACTTGATTTGTATAAAACGTACCTTGGAGGGCATGCAAAAAATTTGCCGGCATCTGGTCTTCTTTTTCCTCTGTCTGTAAGGTTAAATAGTGATGAAACAGGAGTGGTTAGAACAATTCTATCTGTAGATGAAAATAAGCAAAGTCTCACATTTGCCGGAGATATTCCCGAAGGATCTCTTGCACGATTGATGAAGGCAAATTTTAACAGACTTATAGATGGTGCTGCTGGGGCTGCAACGCGAAGTTGTGAGTCTATTAAGCAGTCAAAGGCAGATTTAGCAATTTTGATAAGTTGTGTCGGTCGAAAAATGGTACTCAAACAACGAATTGAGGAGGAAATTGAAGCGGTTCGTGATGTTTTAGGAAGTAAGACGGTATTTACCGGTTTTTATTCCTATGGTGAGATATCTCCTTTTATGCCCAATGTAAAATGTGAATTGCATAACCAAACTATGACTATTACAACAATTTCAGAAGACTAATCAATGAACCTAACTCACTCTCTCTTAAAACGTCAACTTAAACAATGTTTTGGCGAATTGGATGAAATTCCGGAGGATTTGCAGCGTTTTATGGGATCTGTCAATGCTGCTTATTTAGAATTCGATAATGATCGAGAAATGCTGGAACGATCTCTCGAATTGAGTTCTCAGGAACTTTTAAAGGCAAATAGCGAGATGAGAGGGGTTTTAGCTGCGTTTCCAGATTTGTTTATTTGGGTGGATCAGGATGGGTGGATTCTGGATTGTAAAGGTGGTGGCGGTAGTAAAGATTATTGTATCTCCATGAAAGCACTAATCGGAAAACGAGTTCAGGACATTCCGGGTAAATCAGTAAGTATCAAATTTGTTGAAGTTTTACAAAAGCTAAAAAGTTCAAAAGAGACAACCAATCTAGAATACTCAATAACTATAGATGGAACTGAACAATATTATGAAGCACGAGCTTTACCTATATTAAATCAGTTTCTCATCATTATTCGTAATATAACGGACAGGAAAATTGTTGAAAGGAAAATTGATGAGCAGCACCTATTTCTAAAAAAAATAATCGATCTTAATCCGAATCTAATTTTCGCCACCGACAAACAAGGTCAATTTACATTGGTTAACCGATCTGTCGGAGAATTGTTTGGCCAACCAGTTGAAAAAATAATTGGAAAGGTTGACGTAGATTTTAATATTAACGAAGCAATCGTAGAGCGTTTTCGAAACGATGATCGTGAAGTCATTGAGTTAAAAACTGAAAAGTTAATAAATGAAGAACAAGTGACAACCAAAGATGGGCGAACATTTTGGTTTCAAACAATTAAATGTCCTATTTTTGATGATAAAGGTGATGTTGATCAAGTTCTTAGTGTTGCTACAGATATTACTGAGCGAAAGAAAACTGAAGGTGAATTGAATAAATCTCAAAAATTAGAATCTGTGGGACAATTGGCAGGAGGTATTGCCCACAATTTCAATAATTTACTTACGGTAATTCTTGGGAACGTCTCGTTGGCAACAAATTATCTATCGCCAGATAGTGAATCGTTTGAGCTTCTTACCAATGCTGAAAATGCGATTCATAGCGCGAAAAGTCTGACGCAACAGCTGTTGACATTTGCGAAAGGTGGAGCACCAATTCGAAAAGTGACTCCAACAGCGGAACTTATTAAAGAAACAACAGATTTTACTTTAAGTGGATCCAAAATTCGATGCAAGTTAAATATATCCGAAGACGTTTCTCCCGTTAATGTTGATCCAGGGCAAATTAGTCAAGTCATTCAAAATTTGATCATCAATGCTGATCAGGCAATGGAAAATGGCGGTTCGATAACAATTGAAGGACAGAATGTAAAGGAAATCCCTATGGGTGACGGAAAACGGAATCATGGGGAATACGTGAAAATCGTTGTTAGTGATATGGGTACAGGAATATCAAAAGAAAATTTATCTAAGATATTTGATCCATTTTTCACAACCAAAAATGAGGGCCAGGGTCTAGGGTTGGCCACTGTCTACTCGATAATAAAAAATCACGCGGGTTATGTTGATGTAAGCTCTAAAGAAAATGCCGGAACTAAATTTATCATTTATTTGCCGGTAGCGTGTCAGTCTTCAGGCGAATCCATAGTGAAACTAAAGACGCGTCCTAAGACATCTGTAAATGCGAAAATTAATGTATTAATTATGGATGACGATCCTTTTGTGCTTAAAATTGCCCGGAAAACTTTGGAAGCTTTGGGTTATGTCGTAAAAACAGCCAAAGATGGGGCAGACGTAATTAGTTCTTATAAAAAGCTGATGAATTCTGCCGAAAGTATTGATGTTGTTATTTTGGATTTAACCATCCAGGGTGGAATGGGAGGTATTGAAGCGAATGATGAATTAAAAAAGATTGATCCCAATGTAAAAGCAGTGGTTTCGAGCGGATACTCTGGTGATCTTATTATGTCAAATTATAATGATTACGGATTTTCGGGAGTATTAAGTAAACCGTATAATATGGCTGAAATGAATATGACGATACAAGGATTAGTTCGGGCAAATTGATTATTTTTTAGAATCTACTTTACTTAACCTGAATAATTCATCAGTATTCTGCTGCGAGCCCTAATCTCTGCTCAAATAAGCCGATTAACTCAATTTTACAACTCAGTGGATGAAAATTCACTTGCATTGTGAAATTTTCTCTAATCAATTTATTATGAGCGAGTTAAGTGTTCTCGCGACGAATCGCATGAATTAATCAGGTTAGTGATTGCGTCATGCACCAAAATATTCGTAATCATAAACTATCTTAAGTTTTGCTTTGTACTAATTCTGAAATGTAGCAAGTTAGCGGTTAACTCTCGCTTAATGTATACCGACTGCCATCAGGTTTTCGACAGGTTTCTGGAAAACTGTTGCCTGGAATGACAAACGAATGTCGAAAAACCTACTGCTTGCAGTATAGTTAAGTTAAGAATTATGGATTAGTTTGGAGTTTTTCCTTCAGGCGGGTTTCTATAAATGCCTCCCGAAGGCGGAATTTTAAACTTAAAAAACAGACAAGGAGCGTGAAAAGCCCTCAACTTGATGGTATTGAGCTTTCACTACCTATATTTAGCCGTGTGCCATTCAATTTTGAATGAATTCATCTCTTGCTAATAGTTATAAAATTAATATAGTTAGGTAACCCTATTGTTTGGCTTCGGTGAATCGTTAGTGGAACTTATCAGTTGGGCTTATTTAACCAACTACATTAGGTCGAGCTAATGTTATTAAATTAGATCTCAATAGCATAAATCCCACTTGGGAGTAGATTTTGAAATTAAAAGATTACATTTTTGAGGTCGCGCCTAAGGCTGTTTTGTATGAGCTATCACGCCGAAAATTATTAACACCACCTAACCCCCTTACGTTGACTTTTTCCGTTACGGCCGCATGCCAAAGTCGATGCAAAACCTGTAATATTGGTAATGTGTATTTAGCCAATCCTAAAATTGCCAAGAATAATCTCACGTTAGATGAGATCGAAAAAGTATTTTCATCTTTAGGACAAATTTATTTTTTCAATATTTCAGGGGGCGAGCCATTTATGCGCGCGGAATTAGCTGAAATAGTACGGCTTGCAGCAATTCACTTAAAACCAAGATTAATTCACATACCTACAAATGCGCTTTCCCCTAGTTTTATTGATAAAATTACCCGGAAGATTCTGGTTTATATGGACAAATATTTGCCAAAATCAGTTCCAATTTCGATAAAACCTTCTATTGACGGAATTGGTGATATGCATGATTATGTACGTGGGGTAAAAGGAAACTTTAAAAAGTTAGAGAAGACCATTGATGTTCTATTAGCAATCCGAAAGGAGAATCCGAGATTGCATGTTGACCTTGGAACAGTTATTTCAAATTTTAATATCCATCATTTAGATGATATTGAAGATTGGGTTCATTCACGTGGCATCGAATCTTATCGCCATGAAATTGCCGAACAGCGCTCCGAATTTCATAATTGTGGGGATCCAATTACTCCGCCTCCTGATGTTTATGAGAAGCTAACCGAACGATTCATTAATAAGATAAACCATAATATTAAAAATAAAGCATTTCTGACTCGAACAACTGAAGCGGTTCGTGTCGTGTACTATGACCTTGCAGTGCAAATATTGAAACAACGTAAGCAGGTCACGCCATGTTTTGGAGGCATCTCAAATATTCACATGAATTATAATGGCGAAATATGGCCGTGTTGTGTGTTGGGCGACGACCAAACATTCGGCAATGTAAGGGATTTTGATTATGATATTCAAGCGCTCTTAAGAGCGGATAAAACACAACAGTCTCGTCAATATATAGCGGATGGTCATTGCGCGTGTCCCTTAGCGAATCAATGGCTGAATAATGTACTTTTAACTCCTAGACATATGTTAAAAGCACTATATACATTATTCATTCGTTTTCCATTTGCGAAACAGGAAAGTAAAGAACGTGAAGTAAAAAAAATTAATCCAGCTGATGTTAAAGTTTCTATAAAGGGAACATCAAAACGTGCAGCGATTGTCATGCATAAACTGGGTACAATCCCTGAACCTGAAGAGGTTGAAATTCCTGAAATTGAAAATGTTTGACACACAGCTTTGAGGATAAATTTACAGCTTATTTCGGACAGTACCATCTTTGTAAAAGGGTAGATCAACGATAGTTCCGCTAATTCTTTTATTGCCCAAACTTACATAAAGTTTATCACCTGTTCCGATATCAAATCGAGTTGTAAACCCTAATGCGATAGAACATCTAAGTGACGGAGAGAATGAACCGGATGTAACGATCCCGATTTCCGTATTCTCCTCCAAAAATAGAACTTCATCATGGCGAACGGCCCGACGACTGTCAAAGACAATCCCAATAAGTTTTTTTGAGGGTGATTCCAATAATAATTCTTTGCCTGTGAAATCATGATTTATGTTCAAAATTTTGCTAAAACCTGCTTCAATAGGCGTTGTTTCTTCATCTAGTTCATGCCCATAAAGAGGATAACCCACTTCTAATCTCAGTGTATCGCGCGCGCCCAATCCTGCTGGCTTTAGGATGTCCTTTTGCGTCAAGTAATGCCATAGTTCCTCCCCATACTCTTTGTGGACGTAAAGTTCATATCCTAATTCTCCGGTATATCCAGTTCTGGAAATTAAACAATTGATATTGTTTATCGAAACATTTGAGAATTTGAAGTATCGCGGTAGTAACTCTGTTGATAATCCTAAATCGACAAGATGCTCAGCAGATTTTGGACCCTGAATATCCAACTTTACAGTAGAGCCTGATTCATCAGAAAACGATGTTCCGGTAGATAAATGTTTTTTGACTAACTCAGCGTCTTTATGAATTGTTGCACCATTTACAACAATATAATATTCATCATTAGCTAGGCGATATACAATGATGTCATCATTTACAGTCCCTTTTGGTGTCAACAGGAAATTATAACGGCAGCTTCCAATAGGCTGGTTTCCTGCCAGACGTGGGAGTAATTTATCCAAATCAGCGCTAGCATTTGCGCCTTTGATTCGGAATTGGCCCATATGACTACAGTCGAAAATTGATACATGCTGCCTGGTATGATTATGTTCATTCAGGATACCAGATTGATATTGAACAGGCATATTCCAACCGCCAAATGGGACCATTTTGGCTCCAGCCTTAATATGAATTCGTTCAAGGGGAACCGATTTTAAGTTTTCAGACATACTATCCAGAATAAAGATTCCTATAAGGATTTTAATTTAACTAGCACAAGCTCTATAATAAAGAATAAGTTAACGGTTATACAACTTTATAATTTTAAATTCAAAAATTGATAGATTAAGTTAGACTATAAATAAATTAGACGAGATGATTGTAAAAGTCATAACATCTCTAAAAGCTAACTTGATTGAGAACCTGTAACTATGGCAAAATGCATTGTTCAAATCAGTGATTTTCATTTGCCGGATAATCCTCAAGAATGTCATGAAGGGATTTCCGCTTATAATAATTTTGTCGGAATTTTAGAGTATATCCGCAAACATTATTACAACTGTGATTATATAATCATAACGGGAGACCTGGCGCATACGGCGTCAAAATGTGCGTATTTGCAGATTCGAGAATTACTGGGGGATTTTCTACCTCGTTGTCGGTTGATTCCCGGCAATCATGACTGCCGGGATAATTTAAGGCAGGTATTTCAAAAGGTTATTCCTGATTCTTCAGGACCGATAAATTTTGCTATGTCTGTGGGGAATTGGCGTTTGGTTGGTTTAGATTCACTAATCCAGGGGGATGTAGGTGGTAGAATCGGTGATGATCAATTGCAGTGGCTTGAAAATGAACTTTATACCAATAAAACAAAAAATTTTATGTTATTTGTCCATCATCCACCCATTGTTATGGGAAGTCCCTGGCTGGATGGCATTGGATTGTATGATCGGAGTAAGCTTATTCCAATAATTAACGAATCATCTCAGGTTAAGGTCATTTTTGCAGGTCATGCTCACCAAGAGTATGAGGGGTTGATTCGCAATGTGCCAGTGCGCGTTATTCCGTCCACGAGTTTACAATTTACACCTAAAACCAATTCTCCAACATATGATGATTTGCCACCAGGTTTTAGGGTAATAGAACTTAATGAAACCACATTCAGCGACAAAATTATTAGGTTAGAAAATCTTTTGCAGAGAATTAATCCATAACACCATTTGCGCCGAGTTTGTCCCGTAATCAATATTAGCTTCAAAAATGTTTAAGCTTCAAGAGTGATCGAGACAGAGGGTAAGTCTTCCTGATAACCAAGAATTATTTGCAGAATAATAGAGAGAAGCAGGTAAGGATGCTGTGTTTATTTTTTGCGAGTTTCAATTTCAACAAAAACAATTTTGGCTTCACCTATTTCGATTTGGTCATTGTTTCTTAAAATACATTTGGAAATAGTTATGCTATTAACATAGGTTCCATTTGTACTACCCAGATCTTCAATATAATATTCATCATTACGACAAAAGATGCGTGAGTGTTGACGGGAGACATCTTCGAGGGGCAGGTGGAGACCACAATCCGGGCTGCGACCTAATATGATTTCCTCTTTGTTTAGTTCAAGGCCAAATGGTTCATCCTCAACACCGCTTATTTCTAGATAGGCTTGTTTGATAACTTTTATGTCATCAAGCAACTCTTTTCTGGAAAACGGCATTGTGTTTTTTAGTTCATCTTCCTGAGAAGCTGAATTTGGAAGCCCGATTTTTGTATGCTCCATAGCCGGATAATTATTTCTAAATTTTGTGCTGTCACTCATATATGGACGGTGAGTTTTGGATTTAGGCTTACACGTACTTATCAATACCCATAATATAATGATTTTCTCATGGATTTAAAGTTATTTTGCCAAGTAAAAATATTTATAACCATCTTTGTAGCATGCGGCGTTGCGGGAGCAAGTAACCTACTTTTTGATTTCCAAGAGTCAAACCAAAATATTTCTCGCGTCTATAAAGCAGATAGTACAGACGCCTCATTTTTTAAAAAGGCTGATAATTCGATTGAATTTGAAATTACTGGCGACTTTGGTTCCAGAGCAACCTGGTTCATCCCGATAGACAGTACCATCGTGTCAGATTGTAAAATCCATTTTGAAGTATCTTCCATGAATATCAAATCTGCCAAAACCAATCCTAATCTTTTTTTAATGTTAGACGCCAAGCGTGTTAGTGTTAACTCTGAGCAAAAGGAACCTGCTGCAAATTTGAGGCCAATAACGATTCCCATATATTCTGCAGAAGGAGAGAAAGATAGTGTTATCGGTCGAATTCCATTTAGCACTCTGGAGAAAAATCACATCATAAAAGGTCTATATGTAGACATGGTGTTAAGTAACAGTAGAATTGGAAAACTCCGCATTTCTAAACTTCAATTGTCGTTTTTAGGAAATATACCTACACATGAAGCGATTAACGAATCTCTTGCAAAAGAATCATCTGCGAATGTAGAAGTTAGATCTGACAAAAACGGATTTCCTGGGATTTACATTGATAATAAATCACTGAGTCGACTTGGTGCTTGGAAGTCAGCTAATAAATCTGAGAATAAGACGTCCCCAAATAAACTCAAAGGGTATGATATTAACCGTATGGTTCTTAATTTTGGAGCTTACAACGAAAAATTTCCTGATTATAAACCGGTCTGGAACTATCCCGATTACATTGCCTATGACTATATTGATGAATCATTAGTCAGATGCCGCACACGCCCTGATAGTTTTATCTTTGTCGATGTTCTGCTATGCGCTGCTCCGGAGTGGTGGTTCAGTTTGCAGAAACAAAAAAATAATCAACCAATTGTCTTGTCTGACCTTAATCCTGAATGGCTAGACTATTGTAGATCTTCATTAAAATATCTAATCGCCTATATGAGGGAATCCAATTATGACAATTTCATTGGATGCTCTCTGATTACGAATATGGAAGGATACGGCCAACAACCCTATGGACAACGTGACGCTCATCCAAACTATCAAAGGTCATTTCAGGAATGGTTAAAGACCAAATATGGTTCTGATTCGGAATTGCAGAAAGCCTGGAAACAGGATTCGATTAGTATAAACTCTGTTTCACCGGTTCCGAAAAAAAGATGGGTTAAAGGTACAATAAGCGCGTTTATTCATCCGTTAATTGGAGGTGTAGATACGGATAGTTATCTTTTTTATAATGAATCGTGGGCTGAATTTATTATGTCACTCGCACACCACATAAAGATAATAAGTAAGCAGAATTGTCTGACAGGAATCGTAGGTGGTTCTGGTTTATATATGAACCAACTTTGGAGGAATGATTATAATTTGACCGGAAATACTTTGGTCAGATTGTTGGAATCGAAGTATATTGATTATTTTGATATGGCGATCGATAATACAGATTCTCGAGTTGGATATGGTGTTTCCGGGATGGAAGGTTTACTTGCTGATGCCGTAAAAAAACGGAGGAAATTATTTTTCGTTCATGACCATGCCAATCTAAGTAGACAAAATAAACTTTTATCTCGACAGGCCAATGATATAACTCATCATATTCAGATAAATCGACGGAATTTCGTTGCAAATCTTATAAATTCTACATCTCTTTATTTTATAAAATACAACATCTCCACTAGTGATCATTCCAATCTGACTGCTGATTTTGAAACGTTTCAGCTTATATCCGCCAAAGCAAAAAAACTAAATAGCACTAAGCAATCTGAAGTGGCTTTTATTCTTGATCCTGATGTATTTTTAAATATCGCACCCGATAATGATCTACCGGTTGAATTTGATAAAAATCAACTCGTAAATACAGACGTTAGATATCAATCCAGATTCGCGTCATCCTATTTTTATCTGTTCCAGATGGCGCGAATTATGTGGAATCGAATTGGAGTCCCATATGATGTGGTATTGATTGATGATCTAAATCCAGATAACTATAAATCAATTATTCTATTCAATACATTTTATATTAATGAACCAAGATTGAAGAGGATCAATGATTTTAAAAATAGGAATAGAACCCTTATCACTCTTTGGGCAGATGGATTTATATCAGATAAATATCTGTCTGTAAAAGGGGTTGAAAGTATATCGAATATTGCATTAAAAATGAATCCCTATGAGAAAAGGTTTTTCCTTAAACCTCATGATAATTTAAGGGAATTCTTAGATCGTAATATTACTGACAATATCGGATGGCCATACGCATTTAGGGAGCCTACACGGTCAATGAAGGTAAAATTCTCACCAACGTTTGAGGTCATTGATGATGACGCGACTATTCTTGCAACATTTTTAGATGGTGGGGAATCAGCAATGGCACTGAAAATATTCCCGGAATGGCGTTCATTTTATAGTGGTTCACCATTCGTGAATCCAGAAATTATGAGGCAGTTAGTCCGCAACTCTGGGGTTCATGTTTATTCGAACAGCAATGATCTTTATTTCATAAACAGTAATTTCATAGGAATTCATACATTGGAAAACGGTATGAGAACAATAAAGTTGCCTGTTGAAAGCAAGTTATTCGAATTATTCAGGAAGCAGGAAATTCCATCCCAAAAGACCCATTACTTGGAAATGGAAGGTGCACAGACCTATCTGTTTTTTATTGGAGATAAGGATGTCTGGGACGGCCTTTAATATTACGTAATTGATCGGTGCGTATAAGTTTCAGATTTCAGGGAATGTATACAGTTTACCATCGGGTTTTCGACAGGTTTCTGTAAAATTATTACCTGGAATGACAAACGAATGTCGAAAAATCTACTGCTTGCAGTACAAAATGATTCATCATTTCAAAAATTAGAAAAAAAGGTGATACTGTCTTTAGCCTGCACTATGCATAAACTTTCTATTACAAGTCATCATGTCACATAATATCAACGAGTTGTGAAGTTATTCGGGTTTGAAATAGTTTCCGCCACGGCGGATTTTCAACACTATTTCTGCACGCGAATGAAATTCATAACTCACTGATCTCACGCAATCTGATGACTCTCACTACAAAAGTTTATGAATAATGCAGGTTAGATCGATACGAGGTATTTCTTGTGTTTCTTATCAAATACTGAAATCTGATACTTTTTAGTTAGAATTATTGATATTGCACACATTAGCCAATCTTAAATCCGGTTAAAATTAATCTGGAAATTAATTATTAAATAATCCAAATTGAATGTTAAAATGAATTCCGTAATCCTGTAAATCAGTATGTTCAATGTCGACATCTCTTAGCGGATAGCCCCAGTACAATTCGATTTTCAGGTTGCTAAGAGGACTTGTTAACAATCCGATGCCGATACTTGATATATCATTAAACTCTGAAATAGACGATCCATTATTCGTTGCTCTCCCAAAATTATAAAATGGGGCAATTTGAACTATTTCTTTTCCTTTTTTATTAAACATTAAAGGTAATCGAACTTCAAGGGATGCAACGAGACCCCTGTCGCGAACCAGCTGATTTTCACGATATCCTCTGACGCTTGCATAACCTCCGACGTTAAACTGTTCCAGAGACAGCAATTCATCATCAGTCCATTGAAAATTTGACCGCAAAATTAGTTGACTTGCTGAATTGCCAATGCGCCGAATATATTGATATTGCCCCATCCATGAAATGAATTTACCATCCCTTGTTGATCCCTTAATTTTAGTTGGATGTAGTGCATTAATTCCTATATTTAATGTTGATCTAAATCTCATATGACTTATCACTGTTTGGTGAAAATATTCTTGTATAATGCGAACAACAGTCAACTTTGTTTTGCTATCATTCGAACCCGTGGTAAAAATGGAAAAAGGTAACCCAAGCGATTTGATGATTGTTTCGTTTTGTCGGTGTTCTAGGTTTAACGAAATGATTATGTGCCGGTTCACTGTTTTAATTAACGGATGCAACAATGCTAGTCTGAAATTTTCTAATTCACTTTCAATGTCTAGTTCCCTGAAAGGTTCCTCAATGATGGTAGAATCCTTTTTGTTATAGTCTATCGATAGAGTTGTATCTCCATTATTTATTGGTATTGAATATGTTAAGTTAATGTCATCTAATCCTGAAAGATTAACCTCTTCTATGTCTCCTTTCGTTATGCCATATTCCATTGTCATTGTGTCACTGATGCCAGTTAGATTAAAATGAGTTACATGTAACCTCAGCCGTTCTGCTCCAATGGCTGGAGCGCGGTGATTATTAAATTCCATACTCAATGACAGCGGATTTTTTTCAGATATAACGACATCAAGTAAACAGTTGTCAACATTATTACTCTTCCCTAATTGTGCGGTAATTTTCTCGATATTCGGATTATACTGAAGTAAAGCCAGGTTTTGTTGTAGACGGTTGATATTTAACTGGGGAGATATCCCATTTTCAATCCATTTGATAATTTGGTCCGTTTGCAGTCGTTTATTTCCTGAAACAAGAATACGTGATAGTCCTCCAACGTGAATATGAAATTTAATAATACCATTTGCAATGGTCTGGTCTGGTAGAGTGATTATAGTATTTATGTATCCATGGTCAACAAAATAGGTTGTAAGGATTTGTCTGACATGTTCAAGTTCGATGTTATTTATACTTCGATTTGTAAATCGTTTGGTGATATTGACAAGTTCATTGTATTCGAAAACCGTATTTCCAACAAAGTGAAATTGGTAGACGTTGAAATTCATACTGGCAGAAAGATGACCAATATTTTCCGAGGTGATCGGTGGTAATACAAACTCATTGCCTATCGAACAGAAACTTGTTTTAAAGAATATAATTAAAAACAGCAGGGGGGGCTGAAGTCTAAGTATTAAAGAATTAGATATAATACGTATACAGATTTCAACTATCACGACATTTCCCCCACGAAATGAAGCCCCATGTACTTCAGTTTTTAAAATTATTTTTTGAATTTAAAGGATAATATAGTAATCAATCAATAGCAATTTTGGTTTAACCTATTGATTGAAAACCATTGAAAGTTTTCATTAATCATTATTGTGAAATTCTTATGTTAAACGAAATACAACTTTCTTCTTATGGTCAGTTGTCAACTAAATCGTCGCCTGTGAGCCGGATGATGGCATCATTTGCTGTTGATTTCAGGGATAACTGCGACATCAATCTGGGTGTTGGATACGTCAACGAAAAAACCATACCCCGTAATTTTATACAAGAAGCTCAGGAAAATGTACTACTTAACCCCAAAAAATATCGCGCCGCATTGAATTATGGAGGACCAAAGGGTTCAAATAACCTTAAAAATTCGCTCAGACGTTTCTTAATTCAAAATCCTGATAATGGTGTTGAAGAGAAATTACTTAACAGCAAAGAAATCATTATAGGTGCTAACGGTGCGACAAGTTTATTGGAAGCTCTGACACACGTGCTGCGCAGGGGAATCGTTATCACAGCTGATCCCGTCTACTACATTTACTGTAATTTCCTAGAACGTATTGGTTTTCAAATTATGGCGATTCCTGAGGATGAACAGGGCATTCGAATCGATATGTTGAAAGAGAAGGTCAAATCATTAGGCGACAAAAAACATAATATTAGATTTTTCGATATTGTTACGGTCAATAATCCCTCATGCACCATTTTGTCAAATGAAAGACGACAGGAACTCATCACTTATGCGACTGAACTTTCTTATAATTTGGGTAGAAAAATCCCCGTAATTTTGGATAAAGCCTATGAAGGATTAGTTCACGACTCTACGCTTCCTGGGCTTAAATCCGGATTTTGCTATGATACGATCAACACTGTTTATGAAATTGGGACATTATCAAAAATACTCGCTCCAGGGTTGCGCATTGGATACATGATTGGTGAAGATAATGATTTTCTTAAAGCGATGGTTCAAAGAGTCAGTGACGTCGGTTTCAGTGCGGCATTAGTAAATCAGGAAATTGCAAGCTACATGTTGGACCACCATGTCTCTGATCAAGTAAAAAAAGTTAATGCTGGATATAAAAGCAAGGCAATTCAAGTAAAAACTTGGCTTGATGAACTTTTAGGTACGTATTTGGAATCCTATACTGGAGGACAAGCAGGGTTTTATTATTACATAACATTTAAGACGATTGAAACACATGATCATTCACTTTTTTTCAAGTATCTTGCTCGAATAACTGGAAATCTTGACATCGATGGGACCGATGATAAAAAACATCCGCGTGTTATTTACATCCCTGGCACATATTGTGTGCATAAATCTGGAGAGCTGGTTGAAATCGGGAAACGGCAGTTGAGATTGTCTTATGGGTTTGAAGATTTGAACATTATCCATACCGCGATTAAGTATATGAAAGATGCTTGTGAGCATGTCATGGTAAATGCCAATTAGGATCAATTTTAACCCTGTTCAAGTTTATTTCAGATTGGCTTTTGGGTAATGTCATAGTTACGATCTCAAGATGTTCGCCATGGCCATAGGAGTTCTCAACTCTTAATAACATGGGGGTATAGAAAGATGGTATTTACTCCCCCTCTCCATCATTGGTTAGTGACATAAGCTTTAATAGATCTTTAACAGGAAGACTTTTCATATAACTTAATTTTGGCCTCTTGAATAGCATTGTCAGTTGATTTCCGTTTTCTTTTATCCAGAAACACTCCCACTTTTCCTGTCCAAATAGATTGAGCTTTGTTTCTATTTCCACTGGTTCAATAAGTGTCAATTGCAATATTTTATATTCCCAGGCACCGATATTTTTTATATCACTCTTTAACCAATCCAATGTGTCTTTGGTTAAACCCTGGTCATCTTTGTTAGTTGAATCTTCCTTTGACTGCGTGTCGCTTTTACCGTCTTTATTATCGTTTTCTGAATTAAAATATTGCTTGACTTTTTCCCAATAATTTAGGTCATTTGCAACAGGTTCGCTATGCATTTTGATTGCTGTGAATATTATGGATACAATCGTAAACGATTTTATGAACTTAATAATTTCCATTGGTATTGTTCTCAAGATCCATAGTTATCATCACACTGACTTGTCAGTAACAACCAACCATAATGCATAACATATGCCTGGAATACATCCGAGTAGAGTAAGAATAATAGTGAAAATAAATTCGGCAATTTTCATTTCTTTCATGTTAATATTGATTTTCGAAATCCCTTTGTGAGAGTCGATTGATTTAACAAATTCTGACCCCCTTAGTAGGCTATTCAAGCCACTGTATAGCCGGACAATAAACTATTTGATTCTTTGGATTAGCCTGATTAATTCATCCGGCTTCGTTACGAGAGTGCTTAGCTTACTTTAGATCAATGAGTTATGTAGATTCCGAAGGTGAAGGAATAGTGAACTATTTCAAGTCTTTGGGTTCTTCATAACTCGCTTATATGAAATGAGATATGCGCACGCAGTAGAAGCTGGATGAATTAATCAGGCTAGATGGCATTTCAGGCAACAACAAGCAATGCTATACTTCTGAGGAAAATTTAGTTCATTATCTAAAATTAATCATCGTATTCTCAAAATTATTCCTTGTGGGATAGCGAATATCCAGTAATTGTGGATGACTTTCCATTTAATCTTGGAGGCAAATTCTTCTTTTACCAAAATAGGATAATAAATGGGAAACACTCTCGATATACTGGATCAATTATTCTTTCGACATGGAAAGATAAGTTTTCGGCCTTATGAATGGTAATAATAAAATGTTATGTTTTATTCGGCGAATTGTCATTCCTGATGCGTACCCCTTCATAAATGCATAGTGAACGGGCCATAGATTTAGTATTCTGTATCCTTTTTTTATATTTTTATAAAAACGTTCGGTCTCAAACCAGTAACTGCTCAAGTCGTATTTTATTTCCTTTATCATTTCATCATACCTATCTGACTTACCATTATTTATTTCCTGTATTGCATTTGCCGCAATTTGACCACTTCGAATTGCATTATAAATGCCTTCTCCAAGAACTGGATCGATTAATCCAGCTGCATCGCCAACAAGAATCGCATTGCCGGAGGTGTGACTGAAATTATGACCATTATAGGGAATTGTATGTCCTATGATCGCTTTTTCATCAAGGGTAAAATTTAATCTTTTATGACAAAAATCTAGTAAACGTTTTTTTGCTGATTTGATTTTTTTAAGTGAATAAATCCCAACATTAAGATGATCGCCTTTTGGAAAAATCCAGGCATAACCATGATCAATGTCGCCAAAATCCATTTCCATAGAGAAGTTTTTTATATTATCGACTTGAATGTTTGCTTCTAACGCAACACCTGACTTTATATGATCTCCTAATGAAAACATACGACGAACCACACTATTGGCGCCATCAGCACCGATTAAATATGATCCTTTAAATTCGTATTCATCAGTTTTAATCGTCCAGATATTATCGGTTCTCTTAATGTCATTGATTTTTGAGATTTTATAAAACTGAACTCCGGATTTAATGCACTTATTAAGGCAAAACGAATCAAATTCAGAACGCACTGTCATCGCAGTGATCGGATATTTTGATCGAAATAGTTTAACATGATCCACAGACCATCCGGCCGCAAAATCAAAGCATACTTGTTTGATAACTGGTGAAATTGGATAACGTAAGGCTAAAAGGGATTTAATCGTAATTCCGCCAGCACACGGTTTTACTCGTGGAAATTCTGACTTGTCCAATAAGTTTACTGAAAACCCAAGTTTGGCTAAGTCATATGCCGCGCTGCAACCAGCAGGCCCGGCCCCTACGATTATTACATCTGATTGTTGATTGTTCATTGGTTTTAAACTTGGTAGATTCACACTTGATTTAGATTCATGAGTAGGCAAAAGTGGTATACCCTTTAAAGAGTTTAGTTAAAAAACTTTACCGATGCAATGCGTCACCGCTACACTCTGATAGGGGTATGCTGCTGCGAACAAGCATAGTTTGTTTTGTGTTAGCCTAGACCATATATCGGGTCGAAAGTTGCTCCCCGAAACTACATTCTCCTCCTAACTTAAATGATTCTATGCAGTTCGAATTTTAACGTTTTTAGAAAGCTGGAAATAAAAATTATTAAGCCTCCAAGTTGCTGAATCTAAATAACCTGGCGCTATTGAACAAAACAATAAGCGTTCCAATGATATGAATTCCAGCGGCAGCAAAAGACTTGAAGAAAGTGGGCTGAAGCTGGAGTGTATTTGCCGTATCATCGAGAATTTGGTTACCAAATATAAAAAACATTAGACCACCAACAATCATACTAACACCGATAAGTAAATTTGTGTTAATGATTGATTTGGTTTTCCTGGATAATTCTATTAGAGCAGGGATATTCAATAAATTATTATTCATTAAAGCGATCGAAGCGCTGTTCATTGCGATATCACTTCCGATGGCTCCCATAGCAACACCGATACTACTGGCTGCAATTGCCGGTGCGTCATTGATGCCATCACCAACAAACATAACTGGCTCAAGCATTATTTTCTTTGTTTCAACAAATTGCGCTTTGGTTTCCGGTAAACATTCACATTTTATTTCATCGATTCCAGCTTGCTGTGCAATGAATTTTGTCACAGTGGGATTATCTCCGGTAACCATGGAACACTCTATAATTCCAAGATTTGATAACGATTCTATTGCTGCTTTTGAATGTGCTCGAATCGTATCACTTAAACCTATCCAACCTAATACATCATTGTTTTTTGCCACGTAAATAATACTCATATTCTGATTTTCTGCATCTTCTTTGTCAACGATATTACTGATGTCTAATTTCTGTTCCTTAAACCACGATTTACGTCCGACGTAGTAATTGTCATTTTTATACTCAGTTTTGACCCCTTGTCCCGTAATCTCGGTCATCTTGTCCGGACGTTTTAATTTGATACCCGCTTCGCTTGCTAATTCCCGCAATGCTTTTGCAAGCGGATGATTACTTTGAGATTCAGTGTTTGCCGCGACGGTCAATAGTTCCGTTAATGTAGAATTGTCACTTGGATTTAAGCTTGCCACTTTAAGTTTTCCTTCAGTGAGTGTGCCAGTTTTGTCGAAAATTATTGATTTAGTTCTGGCAATGACTTCAAGCAGACCAGCATCCTTGATTAAAACACCCATTCGTGCAGACGCTGCAATCGCTGCTAAAATTGCAGAAGGAACGGCAACCACCAATGCACAGGGACAGGCGATGACCATTACATAAACCACTTGCATCGGGTCTCGTGAAAAGAACCAGATTATGACTGCTAACATAATGACTGATGGTATGTAATAATTGACATATTGATCTGTAAGACGATGGATTGGAATACGGGTTTTCTCTGCTGTCTGAATTAATTCTCTCACTTTACCCATCGTTGTGTCAGGTCCTATTCGTGTAACTTTTACATCGACAGAACCCGTTAAATTTTCTGTTCCTGCAAAAACGTCAGAATTTTCAACTTTGTCTATGGGTAATGATTCTCCAGTTATCGAAGCCTGGTTAACGGTGCTTGATCCAGTTACTATTCTGCCATCTGCGGGGAAATTTTCACCTGGACGAATACGAATAATATTGCCAATACATAATTCGTTGATATGAATATTCTCTTCTTTTTCATTTATTAGCTTACGGACGATTATCGGTGTTAATTTTATGAGTGATTCAATTGATTCATTGGCACCCGTTGCAGTTTTTGTCTCTATGGTAATTACAATTAACATAATAAATGCAATAATTCCCGCTTCATAATATTTTCCCAATATTATTGATGCGAGCAGAGCCAACGCAACAAGTTCGTTCATGCGAATGCGGCCGGAAATTACATTTTTTAACGCTTTTGTTAATATGGGCCATGCTAAAATCGAAACCGCTATGACTACGCTGAGTACACTGATCATCGGTTCGTGGCCGTAAAAATAATACTTTGCAAGTACCGCGCATACCAAAAAAGAGCCACCCATCATCGCAATATGGAGGTTCATGTTCTCAGGGGGATGCGGATGATTGCAATCAATTTGATTTTTAAGGTTTGAAGTCATGTTAAAAATATTTTAGTTAATTGAGTAATTTGGATTTGATCAGAGCACCATATATTTTAGTAACCATGAATCATCAAAAAATATTGCAGGCCTATTATTGTTTAAGTATTTCACTTAATAACTGATGCACAAAAATTGGTGCAGCTTACTCAGCTTCAAGCGTCAAGCGAATTTCTTGACCTTGATTTTTACTGTCTGAATGAATTATATATTTCGATCCTACTTTTGACAGCACTTCGTCCAATGTTTGAGAGTACAAACTGATTAACGCTGTCTTTGGCGCACTATTATAGATCTCCAAAATTTTTGTAAAATATTCTGTTTCAGCTTTTAAGGACGCTACTGATTTCTGACGATATCCCTCTGCATTCGCGACAATTTGAGCCCGTTTTACTTTGCTTTCCATAATCACTTTTTGGGCGTACCCTTGCGCGGAATTTAAGATTTGCTTTTCGTCCTGATTTGCCTCGCCTAGTTTAGTGAAATAGGGAATTGTTGATTGAGGTGGCTCTCTTTTCTCAAAAGCGATATTTTTAACCGTGACACCGATATTGATTTTTGCTAATTGAATAATTACCTGGTTCTGTACTGATTGTTTAATTGATTCAATATTTCCATAGAGAATATCATGAATTGAATGGCGTGCGATTTGGTGAAGAATAACCTTGTGCAATACATGACGAATTACGACTTCGGGATTTTTATAGGTTAATGCGTAATTCACTGGATGGGTGACGAGATAGGAAATTGACCATTCAGTGTGCAGAATATTGCTGTCTCCGGTCAATAGGTATCCATCGATTCCTGGTCGCAGCTGATTTAATGATTGATTTGAATTATTTGCTTTCAGGTTTTTGGTGACTGGACCTTGGTCATACCAAAAATAATTACTATGAATAGTTTTCACCTTTTTTGCCGGAACGCGAATTATCTCATCCATCGGTTTGGGCCAGGCCCAGTGCCAACGTCCACTTGTGACAACCTGTTGATCATTAGTTTTTCCCACAAGTTGGCCAAATCGTAGGATAATCACATTTTCATTTGGATTGACTATAAATATACCAGACAATAAATACAAAATTAGAAGAATGATTGTCGCAACTTTCAAAGATGCGTATCCAAGACGCAACGTTTTTAGAAGGGATTTCTGCCCGTCATTATGGTTGCTTTCTGGAGTTTGGTTTAGGTGATAACTATCCATTGACGTTACTTATTTATTTTGGTTGAAATATTGCTCTCTAATCCCTCGTTTTTCAGTAAATCAAATGGTGCAGTGTTGGTATCCAAAATCAGGGTTGTTTTTTTTGTTAATGTTTTCTTGAGCGAATTTAATTTCCTAAGGTAAGACGCAAGTTCCGGATTTTGTTCGAAAACAGCATAATGTTTAGCTGCTTCAGCATCACCTTTTGCACGAATTCGAGTTGCTTCGCTCTCTGCACTTGCCAGTAGTTTTACACTTTCACGGTCAGCATCAGCCTTGATTTTTGCTGAAATTAAATCCGCTTCAGATAAGATTTTTTGAACTTCAATTTCTCGTTCGGCTTCCATCCGTGCAAATACTTTTTTCGTAACTGTTTCCGGAAAGCCCAGATGAGTAACTCCGATATCTGACACCTCAATGCCATATAAGTCGAGAGCTTCAATGTTGATCATTACCTGGATCTCCCGCTCGATTCGATTGATTCTAATTTTACTCGGATCAATATTGACCAATTCTTCAAATTTATATTTTCCAAACACACTGTTTTTATAACTCCTTAACAATGCGGTTAATTCGTGTCGCGCTGCTTGGCTATTTCCAACTCGTTCAAGATAGGTCAGACGCTTATCTTTTGATATTTTCCAGCACATAAAAAGTGTTACGGTGATATTTTTTTCGTCGTTTGTAAAAATTTCTTCGACGATACCTGATTCGCCTTCAAAGCACTGAATTCGGTTATCCGCTCTCCAAACAGTTTCAAATGGTAATTTTAAATGGAGGCCCGGCTCGGTATTTTTCTCAACTAGCGGTTTACCAAATCTCAGCACAACCGCGTATTCGGTAAATCGGACGCTATAGGTAAATAATTTGATGCACAATATGGTTAGGATCATTGTAATCGTCAGGTACATTGGCCAACGAAGTGATTTTCTGTCTTCTGGCATTTTAATTCTCCTCAGTGGGGTCAATTTTCAGGTCATTTAATAAGTCATGTCGCAATTTATGCTGGGAATCTATAATGAATATTTCCCTGGACGCGCAGGTTATAATATATTTTTTTTTATCTTCAGTTTCTGTTTCAAACATTTCTAGAAACGTTCGCAATTTATACAAACCAGATGACGTAACAAATATTTGCTGTTGCTCCCGAAATCGTAATGCTTCTGCTTTCGCAAGTAGTTTCTCCTGATATAAATAACCTTCAGCTTCCATTTTGGAGGTGTAGCTTGCCATTTCTGCATCACGTTGTGTTCGCATTGCCACTTGCCTGGACTTAAGAATATTTGTATTCATTATTTCCTTTGCTCCGATGACGTTTTGAAAGGCTCCTGCTACCACGACAGGTGGATGGATTTCCATTATACCAACATAATGAATTTTTAATCCTAGAGGAGGATTAGTCTTTGCTACTGCTGTTTTTATTCTAGTCTCGATATCTGATTTAGCTTCCATGCGCCCCGGTCCTATGACGTGGATAAAATCGGCTGACGCAAAGTAGGTAATGATTTCACGATAAGCAATTTTCTTGATAATATCTTCCTGATTTTGGTAGTTATATGCGTAGTCCAAAATCTTAGTTTCATCAACTGAGTAAAATACTGGAATAGCAGCAGCGATTAAGTTGATGGAAGATTGATTGTCACCTGAATCGATGGGCGCATCATTAAAGTGGGAATGAGCTGAGTCGGAACGACTTGCAATCATAAAAATTTCTTCGGATTCATGATGACGTTTATTCCAAAGAATTATTTTGTCTGTGTGACTGTTATCATTATTAGTAATGGCTGATCCATGAGAATCCTTATTAGGATTAGATTCCAAATCTTCGAAACCGACAATTACTTTCCTAATCTTTTTTACCGGGATTTTTACTAGACGATCAATAGGCCTAGGAAATTTAAAATGCAGTCCAGGTTGTAAAAATGATTCAGTATTTGGTTTTCCAGCTCGCTCAATGATACCCAGTTCGTCGGAATCGATTGTGACAATGCAGTCAAAGAAATACAAACAAAGGAAAATCAGCATAATATAGGGAAAAATTAATCGGTGTATTAGCTGACTTAATCCTGATTCTGAAACTTTAATACCAAACTGATATTCGATGGTATTTGCCATATTTCTTAGAATGCCATCATGAGCTGTGAAGAGGGACAAAAGACGACTTTCAAATAAGGGTCTGTCCTCGGATGATTGTGTTCGTGGACGATATAATTCGATGATAACATTACAAATAAGTTCGATTCCCAATAATGTATTAACCAGTGCAATTATACGCGCACAGGCATAATCTGGATTAATTGTGGAAATATAAGAAATTACGGTGGAACAAATGGCCAATGCATAAAGAACGCTGGTAAATAAGAGCCAAGACCCGATCGGCTGTAGCCAACGTTGCAATTGAGTTCTGGAAAGACCATTGAAATAGCTTCCGGAAAGTAGGCAAAAAAAGAACATAAAAAAACAGATTCCAGAAATACTAAAACTATTGACACTGGCATCAATTGGTAATTGGTATGTCCAGAGTTTGAATCTATGAAGATTGAATCCACTAAATAAAACTCCTGTAATAACTGTTACTGTGGGAAGAATATAGTTAATAAACGACCTGTAAGTAACAGAAGCTGGTCTTCTCTGTGAAGATTTGTTGAATATATTAGAGGATTCTAAGTCTTTTTCTAAAGCATCATAGTTGTCATCTTCCTCTGATTTTCGTTTACCCAAATATGATTCCAAATAGGCTGCCATAGAGATAACAGCAGACAAAATTAAGGTTAATGATATGCTTTTCAGAATAAAAATATTAGGCCATTTGTCTGAAAAAAAACCATTCAATAAATTGAGTAAAATTATAATAATTAGACACACTAAAGAATGCTGATTTGATTTTTTTGATAGATCATTCATGCTAACTCAATCGAGTTTTCATTAATTATTTGCAATGGTTAAGTGATCAAGACATTTTAAGAAAATTATTGATTTGGCCATGGATACATTCTAACCTATATTATGCATAAAGTGTTGTGATAAGGGTTGTTATATTGCGTGAAATTAACGAGTTGTGAATGTTATTCGTGTGCAGAAATAGTGTTGTAAATCCGCCGTGGTGGAAACTATTTCGAACCCGTAGAACTTTATAACTCGTTGATATTATGTGATATAATTACTCGTAATAGAAAGTTTATGAATAATCCAGGCTAAGGCAGTTAAAAAAGTGAATCTAAAACAATGTTCCATCTTTTGGGAATTTCCAACGCCAGACCTACTAACAAATATCAATATTAATCCTAATCCGGATTTCTCACAATCCTTTTGTTACAAAATCGTATATCACCTAAATTCAAGGTCTTAATTTGTCTCGCGAACTCAATGTGTCTCGACACACTGTCATCCGCTCGTCTATGTCAACAGGCAATCTAAGCTTTCTCTCCACAAAATTTGTGAGAAAACCGGGTTAGCAGTCTGTTGGACTTTGGAAGAATCTACTGCGAAAACCGCATTCTTGGCGCATTTTTGTCCAAATTATCGTCGAATATCGCAATATATTCCTAAAATTTGGACAAAAATGCTATCAATTTGATGATTTTCTCGCAACAATTTCCAAAGTCCGACAGACTGCTAGAGCCGTGAGTAGTAAATATACAGAGAGAAACAGGAAAATCGAATCTTGTGCCAACTAGTTTTCATGTGGGAATTCGCGCAGAGGGGAATGAATTACCTGAAGATCGGGTATTCTGCGAGTTTATTTGGTATTTCTTTCCAGTAACGGACTATTAAAAAAACGATGTGCCGATTTTGGTCTGAATGATCAACTTATCCATAAAAAAATTGAAAAATAATGTTAAGCTAACTGGAGGATCTTGAAAAGATTTATGTCGCTGGAAAATTTATACGTTCTAACCCACATTTCTCACAAAGCATCTACTATGAGAACGTATATTACTTCATTTCAGCATGTTACCTTGACTATTGGATTCTGTGTGTCTTAACACACTGTCATTCTCTATCCAGCGGGAAAATACTGAAATGACGCAATCTAAGTCCTCACATTACGAAGTTTGTGAGAAAAGCGGGCTAGGCGGAGAACAGTAATAAAACGAAGAGTGTTCAGATGAATATATTATTTTGATTATTGATACTGAGAAAATTCAGATTGCGCTTTTTCCAGATTTGATTTCAGGTTATTGGTCTCTTTTTCAGATTTGGCAAGTTTCTCGCGGTATATTCTAAGTTCATTGAGTAGGTAATCCGCCTTGTTTTTTGCGTCATTTACCTTAAAATTTGCTACTTTGCGTTTCCATTGTTCTCGTGTTCTTGCTGCAACTATAGTTCTCGCGGTAACCTCTGCTTGTGTTTCCCTTACTTTGATCTCCAATTTTTTTACTTTTCTTTTATATCGAGTTTGTTGTTTCACTCGGATATCATAGGATCTTCTCGTAACTTCCAAATTATACTGGCTTTTTGCTTTTGCCTCGAGTTTTGAAAAATGCCGCGCTTTTTCTTTTGCAACTATCAGCTTTGCCTCCTGCTCTTGGATGCTGGTAGAAATTTTTTGTACCGTATTTTTTGCAGACTTTAAATCCCTTTCAACGTGTTGAATTGCGTCGTCTGCGCCGGGCACTTCCATGCGTTTTAATCTCAACTTGTGGTCGACATTTGTGACATTCTGCGTTGCCGTATCGAGTTTTTTCTTTAGCCTTTCTAATGCTGCTTCCTGGCGTGCCACAATGTTTTTAGAACTTGACGCTCGTTGGGCAATTCGTTGAACATGTTCCTCCGTTAGTGCAAATCCAGACACTGAAAAACAATAATATGAAAGTAAAATCAATTTTAATAGTGGGCTATAACACGATGCAATAGGCGATATTTTGAATTTCATTGTGTGAGTCTCCTTATCACTCAGTAATTCAGGTAAAATTTAATTTATGCTGCAAATTATAATTACGTTATCTATAGCAGAATTCATGAAAAATATGCGGTGAATTTGGGTAAAACACGATGTATGAATATTTTCAACTGTACAGTATGACCGAATCTCAAATTTTTGCAATGCTTTTTGTATCAAAGTTTTGCATCTGTTCCCACATGATTTTTTACGGAATTTGGTTTAATATAATATCCATTAGTCTTTATCTTTAACAAGTAATTCTCTATCGACTTCAACTTTGGCTACGGTTGACATGATTTCCAGTAGAACAACAACTCTCTCTTCTGCGGATGAATTTCGGTCAAAAATTGCTTTCATTCCCTGGTAGGGACCGGTGAGGATTTCCACCTTGTCTCCTGCATTTAAATCAAGTTGATTCACTGTATAAACATCATATTCACAGCGTGAGCGGATTTCGTCAATAACTTCAGTGGGGACTTGTGCGGGTTTATTGCCAAATGAGACCAATGAAGACACGCCTCGCGTTGATCTAATTTTGGGCATACATTCTAAATCTTTAAGATTTAGGAACAGATAACGAGGAAACATAGGTGTAACTACCCACTGCAATTTTCTACGATAAAGTCGTTTACATTTTATATAAGGTAAATATACATCGAAGTTTTGCCGTAAGAGATGCGTGAGAGACAGTTTCTCTTCATGGGGTTTTGTCAATACGCAATACCAACAGCAGGATTGGTCAGGTTCATTTGTCGGATTAGTCATTGGATGTCTTATTTTGCGGCATATTATATAACTTTTTTAGAAGGCCATAAATTTTCTTTATGGGAAGGAATATTTTCAGCATCATCATTAAGTATAAATCGTAATATCCTTAATTAAATATAAATTGATGTAAATTAATTCCATTTAGCCGTATTTGATGCTATTAATCAGTTGTGGTTTCACGAAATTCATAACTCCCTATGTTTGTGCCCATGCAGAAAAATTTGACATTCAGTGACAATTTTAAGGAACTGGCGTGCGTATCGATTTTGATAGTCGGCACGTCGTTTCTATATATTAAGGGAATTGGTTCGTACGGATTATGGGATCCTTGGGAACCGAAGTATGCCCAGACGGTTCGTGAGATGATTGACCGCGGAGATTATCTGACCCCGTACTTTAACGGCGAAATCCGTTGGACAAAACCGATTCTTATTTACTGGCTTATCATCCTTCCTACCAAAATTTTCGGAAATAATGAATTTTCAGCGCGCCTACCATCCTGTATTGCTGCTATATTTGGTGTCCTTGTTACTTACTATTTTTTGAGAAAACTTAAAGGGAGAAAAACAGGATTAATGGGAGCGTGTATTTTGGCAACGCTCCCTCAATATTTTTTCCTGGCCAGACAGGCCATGCCCGATATGTTGCTGGCTGCCTTTCTGGCTGCAGCGATGGGATTTTTCGCGCTGGGTAGATTTCAAAAGGAGCAAAGTCGATTTCACTTCATTTTATTTTATGTTTCATTGGGGATAGCCACATTAGCAAAAGGACCGCTAGCAATCGTAATTACATTCAGCGCCGTCTTTTTGTTTTTTCTAGTCGATTTCCCGTATAGTAAAATTGATTCAATTGAATCCGCGCGTGTCGAAGTTGGAAGATGGTTGGCCTTATACCACATCAATCTTTTTTTTATTATACTAGTGGCAGTTGCCGGACCTTGGTATATTGCGATTTACATGAAACATGGTGGTACGTTTATCAAGAGTTTTTTAATTTGGGAAAATATTAATCGTTTTTTTGGTTCACTCCGAGGTCACAGCGGGACTGTTGATTTTTATATTAAAACCCTATTTCATGGTATGTTTCCTTGGGGAAGTTTTCTGCCAGTTGGTCTACTGTTTTATTTTTGGGGGGAGAAAGAAAATAGCGAGAGTTTCAAAATTCGCTGGTATTTTCTCGCGTGGTTTATTGCAATCTTCTTGGTTTTA
Source organism: Verrucomicrobiota bacterium (assembly GCA_021772675.1). GTDB lineage: Bacteria > Verrucomicrobiota > Lentisphaeria > JABSQK01 > JAJFLO01 > JAJFLO01. The sequence goes on from JAJFLO010000462.1 coordinate 27,652, forward strand.
ACTTTTTGTGTTACCAAACAGCAGCATTATCTTCTACCTATAACACCTTCAATTGCAGTCATTGTTGCATTAATGTGGGAACAGTATTTTAAGGTTAAACCCGCTTTCTGGGTACGACCGGTATTGTTATTGTCGATTGCTTTTGCATTCATTCCTATTCGAGATTTCATTGTCGAAGACACCGCATATATCTTTTCCTGTTTCAATTTAAGAGATGATATATATTTTCTTGATTTAGGGTTTTCTCTGAAACTGTTTTTTGTTATGTGGGCCATTTGCATTGTTTTTATGATAGTTGTAAATAATTCCCGAGTTTTAGCCGCATGTGCCGTTTTAATTGCCTATACCTACGGCCTATATTTCAGCCATTATGTCATTCCGAATCAATCAAAATATAAGACGCTGAAATATTACATTGATTTTTGTAAAACGGTCAAAAAGGACGATGATAAATTCATTTTATATGGATGGGGGACATATTCGATGTGGTACTATACAAATCTGAATTTTAAGCGGTTTGTAAAGAAAACCAGACCGCAAATGGTGGAATATATTAAAGAAAATCCTAGGATATTCATGGTAATTGATAAACGACTTAAGAAGAATGTGATCAGGTATCTCAATACGGAAGTGAATTTTGAATGGTATACCGTAAGAAATGATCACTGGAGATCTGATCTGATAACAAATATTCCCCATGACGAACTTTTCTTCGCAAAATAATGATAAATGTGAGCTTATGTTTAAGACGAGTTTCGAGGTTAAAGTCTATAGTTTCGCCGATCATAGAAATGAAACGGCATCAGGTGATCGTTATTATATCTATGGTAGATTGTTCAATATCTATTAAATTTGATGCTTCCTGTAGATTAGGCGGCGTCTTTTTCGCGATATAATCACGTTAAGGATTTATTGAATTTCAGAACTAAAAATATGTTATTCAAATCACCAAAAGTGCAGTACTACAGTTGTGAATTCCGGTGGATATTAACAACAAAATTTAAATTGAACTCCTCATCTGGATTATGCATAAACGTTCTATTGCGAGTGATTATATCACATAATATCAACGAATTATAAAGATCTTTTGGGTCGAAATAGTTCGCTATTTCTGCACGCGAACGATATTCATAACTCGTTGATATTGCAAAATCTAATAACTCTCATTACGAAAATTTATGAATAATCTAGGTTAGGAACTGTCCCCAAATAGGGTGGACATATTTGCGCTCAGATTTGGTTTAGAGTTATTCGATCCGATTGAGTGAATCCACAGGAATAGCGAGCTATTTTGAGTAACTTGTGATTGAGGAATGTATAACTATGAGCCATAGATTAGATGCGAGATGTATGATTTGTTTATGGACAGCTCCTTAACTTAATGACATTGGTTTTTTACATAAACGAAATTATATCCTTGATGAGGTCGAATGACACTATCTGTTTTAATCGCAACCTGTAACCGTCCGAAATTGTTAACTCAATGCATTAAATCTATTTTGGAAAATTCAATTCTTCCGAATGAAATAATTGTTATCGATCAAAGTGATGACTCTGAATCAGAGTTATTGCAATCGAGCTTAGAGAAATTAAGTCCACTTATTAATTATTGTCATGTGGATTGGCGCGGTAAATCAAAAGCTTTAAATCATGGGTTAAGTTTTAGCCAAAGCGAATTTTTGGCTTTGACCGACGACGATGTCAAAGTGGAACCAAATTGGCTTGAAACCTTTATGGGAATTATCCAAAAGCACAAAAACGTCAAGGCGTTTTGCGGTAGGGTATTGTCTGAACCTGGAACTTCCCCGGACGATTATCTAAACTTAGTCCTTGAAGAAAATGAGCGATGGATCGATAAATGCTCGAATCCAATTAGTCCGAGCTTTTGTGGCGCGAACGTGTTCATTAACAGAGAAATACTGATAAGTCTTGGTGGTTACAATCAGTTTTTCGGTCCGGGCGAAATATTCAAGAATAACGATGACGGGGAATTAGCCTATCGCCTAATAAAAAACAATTACCCTATACTTTACACTCCTGAATTGTTCGTCTACCATTCAAGTTGGCGCAGTGGCAAAGACAATTTTCAGCTGATATATAATTATGCTTATGGTATTGGCGCTCTTGCCGGATATTATATGAGAAACGGTGATTCAATTCCATCAGTACATCTATTTAAAAAAACCATTTCTAAAATGTTGAAGTTGATCATAGGATTGATTACCGTCGATTCTCATGCGATCAAGGATAACTATATCCACATAAAGGCGTTCATGCAGGGTGCGATGCGTGGACTATCAAAAAAATCGACAGGTACTGAATTTTATTCATGAATTTGGTTTCAGAGTATTATCAAACGGACGAATCGTTACGAAAATTAATTCGTGAATTGTCGTACAACCCGGATGCATTTACGCTGGATGTTGGGTGCAAAAAAGGTGATACTTCCGTAACTATCAGGAAAAACGTCAGAGGGATGGTCGGCATTGATCTTGAGTTTCACGATGAATGGTACTCATTACAAAATGAGATTCATTTTGTAAATGGCAATGCATCTATGCTTCCATTTGCAGATGGTTCATTTGATATGGTGATTGCTGGAGAGTGCCTACAATATATCCCCAATCCCGAATGGGTTATCGACGAAATTTATCGGGTTTTAAAGAAAGATGGGATGCTGGTGATGTCCTTTCCTGAATCTGGTCCGCTCGCAACCTATCTTGATCCCTATAATCTCGGGCTGATACCTAAGCTTTTGTATCGGCCGTCAGCTTTTAAAAAATATTTTGTTAAGCACCTGAGTTCCAAAAAGCTTATGCACTATTGCGGTTCAAAGTGGCAGTGCCAGAATTTTTACCGACGTGGATCCATATTTTTTATTTACATCGCCTGCCTTATCGATACATTTCAATCAATTCGCAAGCGTCTGATTTCTCGCCGAGGACCCGGGAAAACACTTGGAGAAGTAATAATGAAACCTGTGATCAAATTATTTTTTATATTGATGAAGGCTGACTTCTCAATGTCATGGGGGTCCTGGTCTTACAACAATATAATCTGTCTGAGAAAGTCTATTAATTAAAAAAATGCCTCCAAAAATTTCAATTGTTATACCGACCTATAATCGATGTGCGTTACTCATGGGATGCCTAAATAGCCTAGAGAAACAATCGGTTTCGCATCAGGACTTTGAAGTAATTGTCGTTGTTGATGGCTCAACCGACGAGTCGATAAATCAGTTAAAAAATTATTCACCTACTTATTCATTTAAATATTTACAGCAGATTAACAAAGGTCCTTCTACCGCGAGAAATAATGGGTACAGCAACGCCAATTCTGAACTTATCCTTTTCCTTGATGACGACATGATCACTTCATTTACGTTTATACATGCTCATCTGGAAGCACATAAAGACACTGCAAATGTGCTTATTCAAGGCCGTATTGAAATCCATGAATCAGTAAAAAGGACGCCATTTATAAAATATGATGAGGCATTGTTCAAATCCTATCAAAATGAACTTAGCAGAACCTCTGAAGCTGTGTCGAGTGACGATGTCGCAGGTGGAAATATTTCAATTCAGAAATCAATACTGGAATTTGTCGGTGGATTTAATGTCAACATGCCCGGATTTCGTAATACTGACGGAGAATTAGCCTACCGTTTAGAACAAAAAAATATCCCGATTCAGTTTTGCAATAATGCGATTTCATACATGACACATGTCAAGGATTTTGATGAATCCATGAAAGGTTCATATTCTTATGGCCGTTCCTATGTCTACACCCAAACCCAATATCCTGAAACAATTTGGAAGTTTTCACCTGCAGCTAACGATCGACGCTCAATTGTCAGAAATTTCATGCGTCATAATTTCTATTTCAGGCAGCATCAATTATGGGATATTGATTGGATTCCAAAACTATATTATAGGCTTGTTGGTATTTCAGAAAAAATAGGTCTTAAACCCATCTCAAAATCATTGTATCGCCTGTCCAAGGATTACAATTTTTGGAAAGGTGTTTTTGACGAGGCAAAAGGACGGATAGATGATTTTGTTCCGAAAAAAATCCCGATTTTGTGTTACCATAATGTCTCCGATGTGCCCAATAAAGCCTTTCGATTATATGTGCTGCCTGTCAGTAAATTTGAGAAGCAAATAAATTGGTTAAAAAAAAATGAGTACCAGACTATATCACTCGATGATCTTTACGCGTATTTAACAACAGGTGACCCTATACCCCCAAAATCGATTATCATAACCTTTGATGATGGTTATGCTGAATTGAAGAAAACGGCAACACCCAATCTTGTTAGTGAAGGATTTCATCATATTCATTTTATAAATTCCGGGAAAACGGGCAAAACAACGGATTGGGTAGAGAAAGCGCCGGATTTACCTATTTTATCAGACAATGACATTAAGGAAATGCTCAAGGTGCATGGTGATTTGGTTGATTTTCAGGCACATGGTGTGAATCATTTATCGTGTGAAAAATTAGAAAATGATGCTGTATTACAGGAAGTTGAGGATTGCATAAAAACACTTGAATCTGTTGCAAATCGACCGATTTGGTATATGGCTTACCCTTACGGTGAGTATAGGAAAGAGACGCCGATGATTATGAAAACGCTGCCGCTTCGATGCTCATTTACTGTCGATCAGGGACGATGTAAACCGGGACAAAATTTACACTTACTTCCGAGAACCGAGGTCTTTACCAATGATTTTTTCATAGACTTTATCTTTAAGGTAAAATATGGTTGGAGCCCGATTGCATCAACGCGAAGTAAAATAAAATTGACATTAAAAAAACTTTTCTATTTAATCCATCCATGATCGAACACGCATTAGACGTTTCAGTACTCATTGCTTCGTATAACAATAAGCGGACTCTCATACCATGTTTACAGCACTTATCGGATCAAACATTTACGGCCAGTCGTTTTGAAGTCGTTGTCATTCTTGATGGTTCAACCGATGGATCAAATGAAGCACTTCAGGATTTGCAAAGACCGTTTCAATTATCAGTGATAAATAAGAATAATGAAGGCAAGGCAATCGCCTTGAATGAAGGCGCCAGAATCGCCAGGGGAAAATATTTCATTGTAATTGACAGCGATATATTGACTAATCCTGAATTCATTGAAAGCCATTTCAATTCACTTCAGGAAGCCGATGTCGTTATCGGTCCTATTCCGCTCTCTGAATTGAGTCCTGTCAGTTTTATGACTGACGGTGTCAAGGAATGGGCGGACCAGCATTGTTGTGATATCGCACAGAAAACGAATAATTTTACATGCATGGATATATTCGGAGCGAATTTGTCCATTTCAAAATCTGCTTTTGAAGAGATTGGCGGCTATCGAACGGATTTGCGACGAACACAAGATTTACACATTGGCAAAAAGATTATCAACGGCGGACTCAAGGTCGCGTTTTGTAAAACAGCTATTGCAGCCCAAATTTTTGATAAAACTGTTCCAGACCTATATGACAATCTCTATTATGATGGAAAATCACACTACCTTTTCATTCAAGAGTATCCAGAAGAAAAAATAAATTTCAAATTGGGCCATTACCTTCCACAGACACTTAGTAAACGCATGCTTCGACCTTTAATTATGCGAAATCGGCTGCTGGGAAATTTGATCGTGACGTTTTCAAGAATCGTTTTAGAATGGTGTCGTAGTCAAGGATTGCAGTGGGCTGTCCTTGGGGATATAAAAGGATTAATCGGTGATTGTATTTATTGGCAAGGCGTTTATGAGGAAATCAATGATCGTAAAAAGTTTACTGAGTTTATTAGATCCAGTACTTGAACTTGTTATTCTTGATTTTTAAATCGTCAGAAATTAAGAAGTGAGAAAGACATGTCGCGCCCTGCTTGACTCAATCATAACCCAAATCACAAGGCTTCACTGTTTAATTTTTACTGTTCTTCCCTAACTGATCACTAAAAAACTATGGATTTTAATCTTAAGCAATTAATAAGCAAAAAACTAGTAAGGAATATTTCCAGTAATTATCTGGGTTTTGCAGTAAATACACTGATTGTTTTATTCATCACACCTTTTTTAATACACCATATTGGCAGTACACAATATGGTATATGGGTACTCCTCGTTACCCTGCTGTCTTATTTTCAATTGCTCGAACTGGGTATGATGCCGGCAATCATTCGCTACACATCCCATCACAAAGCTAAAAATGAACCTGATCAAATTGAATCTATTATTGGTTCAGCGATTTGCCTGCTTTTAGCCCTCAGTGTTGTGACTTTACCAATTATTTTTCTAACCTCCAATTTATCCCCGTCGATATTCAGCATAGAGAATTCTGATAAAATAGTGTTTGTTAAATCGGTGTGGTTAGTCGGGATAATCGCTATAATCGCATTCTTCAAACGATTATTCTATGCTGTTCATGAAGGCTATCAACGGTTTGATCTATTAAATCTGTGCACGACCTCAGGAAATATCGCAGGTGCATTGACCACTGTATACTTTGTCTCAAACGGTCACGGGATATTAGCACTGATCGCTATTTTGCTAATGCAAACGTTATATGAAACCCTTTTCGAAATGTTTAATATCATACACATTTTCAAAATCAAACTAAACCCTTTTAAGGCCACCAGGGAATCTATAAAGACGATAACAAATTTCTCATTCTATTCATTCTTAACCGATATTGCCATAACCATATCTCATCGGATAGATACGGTTGTAATCGGCATTTTTCTACCGTTAAATACGATAACCCATTATACAATCGGTATAAAAATTAGTGGGATTCTAGAAAAAATCACCGATCCATTAATCGATATATTTTTCCCGCTGGCATCGGATTTACATAGTTGTCAGAATAAGGAAAAGTTGCAGCTGCTGTTTCTTGAAGGCAGTAAAATTTCGGTACTTATGATTACGCCGGGCATTGTTATTGGCGCCTGCTATGGAGCAGACATCATCGGCTGGTGGGTTGGGGAACAGTTCATTGAACCCAGTTTGCCGATTCTTCAAATTTTCTTGGGTGTTGTATTTTTGGCGGTCTTCGAGTCAACATCATCCAGAATATTATTAGGCACTGGCAATGTTCGATTCGATGCAATGGTTTCCGGATGTGCTGCAGTTTTAAACGTTATACTTAGCGTTATACTGGTAAAAAAATATGGCGTAATTGGCGTAGCTTTGGGTACCTTATTACCAACCATTCTAACAAATCTAATTGTATCTGTCAGTTATACTTGTAAGATCACAGGTACTTCGATATACAAATTTTACTTTTCGGTATTAACTCCGGTAGTTATCATCGCAATTTCATCGTTGGTGTTTATGAGTTTGACCAGACCATTATTCTCAGCCACGCAAACTATCACTGGATTCATCATTCATTCAATATTTGTTTGTGTTCTAACTATCCTGGTTTATTTAAACATGGGAAAAAAGACTTTGATGGGGTATCAGACTTAAAAGGAATGGATATTTTTTTATAGAATCAGATTTGGATCTTCTAACGTTTTCATTTTAACAAGGTCGTCATATAATCCATCAATATTGTTTATAACAACATCCCGGACAAGAGTGTAATTGACTCAACCCTTAGTATGATCATGAACACGGGGAATACCTTCGATTTTTTTACCTGTTTTGGTGATCGTCGAATCATCAAGTATTAGAATCTCAGGATGAGGTGTTGGGGTTTCAGATTGGTGTTCGCTTTTCTCAATTTGCCTGTTAAAATGATAGAGGACTTTACGCCAATTGAATTGCCAATCCTGATGAAAACGATAAAAGGCCGATTTTCCACATTCGAAAATTCGGTTAAATTGACTACCCAAAAAACATTGTCCAGTCCCCACTAATAAAATGGGCATGGCGATGGCAGTCTCAAATAAAATACTTAGTAATATCCCTGAGCCTTTCTGGCGATCTCCGGCTCTTTGAATGATTGATATGTTAAACCCTTCTTGAACGTTAACCCAAAAATGGTCCATATCCGTTTCGTGTTTTTTGAATAGATCCCACATTCCCCACCTTTTTTAGTTACTTTTTTTAGCAATTATATGTCTGTTAATCTATCTGTCCAAAAGCATTTTGGCTGTGATTAACAAATGGTGTTTATCACTCCTTCTTCATGGGGATTACAGGTTGAAACCAGAATTCAGGGTCAATATAAACAGCGTCATTCAGCCCCAGTGCATGGAGATATGCAGCTTGTTTTTTTCGAGGTCTTTTCAGAATCATTCTCGTTCCGTCACGCAAGATAAGAACAATTACCCCAAACATAGAGACTGACACCATAAAAGAAGTCGGTTTATCTGTTTTCCGATTCTCCCATCCCGGCAGTAGCTCTCCTGTATTGCTTGCATATGCACGTAAAGACCGCTCCATCAACCGCCATATCATAAGTGCAATTATCAGAACCATTCCCAGGGCATCAATCCTGTTTGGTTTTTTGAGAAAAGTATCATTGACAACAATAGGGTCTTTCAGAAAAGCAAACCCGCTTTCCACTCCATATTGTCCTTTGTATGTTCTTAGAAGTTCTTTTGAGTCAAGTGAATCTTTTCCTTGC
>JAJFLO010000463.1 GCA_021772675.1 Verrucomicrobiota bacterium
TCACCCTGAGCCAGCTGTTTGAGTCTCCAGAATACGGAATGTTTAGAACAATGCTCGGTGAATCTTTGATATTGTATGCCACAAATGGAACCGACCAAGCATTACCTGACGAGCATCGAAATGAACGCTTGGCAGCATGAGTTCCACCTCAAAAATGAACTGCAAAACTTGAGTTGAGTACTCTCTGACGTTCATCCTCTTCTGTAATTGCCCCAGTTGCCTGACGTTCAAAACACCCCAGAAAAGGATCAAATGGACTCATTAAGTGGATGAGGTCGGGGAATTGAGATAAGTTTGCCTGTGATGCTCCATTGGCAAGACCACTGCCTTGATCGCACACCAGATAATCAGGGATGCAGCCGTTTTTTTTAAGTCGGTCGAATTGATGTTGCCAAGTTGTCCCTTTGCGGTCTTCGGCAATGACTGCAAGTAAAATCGCATGACTTTTTGCTTCCATAACAACGAGTATTGGTTTACTGCCGGAAAATATTTCATCGGCCAAAATGACAAAGGGCTTATCCGTTTGCGGTAATGGCTCGTCAATCGATTCAGAAAGACGGCTTAGAAATTGAGATACTTCACCACCTGAATTGTTCGGAATGTCCAACAGCTCGAGAATCTTCGAAATATCACAGATGGAACAATAGCCATCAAGCTTTAGCGCAGTGATGAGTTTTTCTCGTTGGACTTCAACAATTGTGCCTGATCGATTGATAGCAACAGTTTGTGTTGCCGGTTTGAATAAAGAATCAAGGCTCCACAGAAGTAAGTAAATAAACTGACGCGACACACGATAGTAATCTGCTAATTCAGTGATATAGCCCCATTCTCCCCGATGCATCCAGGCATCAATGGCCATGCATAATCGTTTCTGTTCGGATAAATCTGCTCGTCTGAAAAATTTCAATTTTATCTCCTGTTCTGATTTGCTACTTGCGGCATATATGATATGTCAATAAACATATCATATAAGTGCAAAAATACAAGGCTGAAAAATGAATAAGAAATTAAGCGAAAAATTGACTTCGAGGATTGCTGAGCTTCAAAAACAGATCGCTCAGATTGGACCAGTTATGAGAGGAAGTATTGTCAAACTTGCGAGCAAATGTGGAAATCTCAACTGCCGCTGTGCTCAAGGTCAAAAACATCAACAGTTTTATTTTTCTGTCAGCAAGAAAGGAAAGACGAAGTTGATTTTTCTAGGAGAATCAAAAGTACAGAAAGCAAGGACATATTCGGACAATTATAAAGCGATGGTGGCAATCCTTGAGGAAATGACCGATATTAACATGCAATTGTTGAAAAATGACCGAAAGATTAAATGAAATGTCAGCCCAATGCGAAATAGAATGATTTCAGGCAATTGGCTGTTGTATGAATGGGGCCACTATCCTGAAGCGACCTGATGAAGTTTGCCAATTTGTCGTGAACTTCTGCAATTCTGTCCCGTTAATAAATCGTTGGCAAAAATATTAGGGATGATTTCTTTCAGCAGAGTGTAAGCAGGGTATTGTTAAATATCACTTTAACGGAACCGTAATATTTCAACATGATGCGGACGATTTCCGCTCATTCAAGATGTTCACCAGTCAACTATATATAATTGGTTTGTGCAAGCAAGTGGAGATTTGTCAAGCTTTTGAGATTTCCAAGATAAGTATGAAGCGGAATGTTAGAAAACTCAAAAAGAATGGACCAGAAACATTTTACCGTGAACCCAATAGAAAAGGAAGATGTAGTACTGTAATAACAAATGAAGTAAAAAATCAGGCTGAAAGACTTCTGTTGCTCGATTGGTCACAAGTAATGATTGCGGAAAAATTAAATATTTATTCCAGTACATTGTCTAAGGCAATAAACCAAGGTCGAATTCATTCAGTTTCAAGCCGTTCAAAAAGGCCTAAAAAAGGAAAGGGAAGTAGAGGAAAAAGTTCCAATATCATTGGGAATAAACATTTTGAGGGTAAGCATCCTAGAAAGGTATACGTATAAATTCAAGTGGCAATATGGTTGTAATTCCGATTTATCTAACGGAAGAGCCTAAATAAATCGTGATAATCATGCTATAAACCGGTAATCGATATTAATCAGTTAACATTCCAGGATTAGAAAATGAAAACACAATTACCTAAATTCCCAACCATAAAAACTCCGATTAACTCTCTCCTTAGTACGGTGTGCAAAGATGGAATTGTAAAATACTTTCACCAAAAAAAACTTGACTTTTCACACTTCTCTGATGACTACATTAAATTTCGCTATATAACCTCCCGCTATGTTTGGTTCAAATTATGCAAACAGGTTGAAATCGCAAGATGTTTTAGAGTCGATCCTGAAAGCGTAAAATATTATGCCAATAAACTCCGGAAACGAGGAGAATCTGTTTTTTTTGAGGGAAGACCCAGAAAACTTACAAAAGAAGTAGTGGAATTTGCTCGCGAAGAGTTTCGTAGAATCTATCCGAAAGAGAACTACCATTATAGCTCAAATATCAGGAGAAAAATAAAAAATAAGTTCAATAAAAAACTTTCATCAGAAACACTGAGAAAAATTTTTAACGAAGAAAAAAGTAACATACTGGCGGAGAATTTTGAAATAAAACCTATTGAGTCTAAATTTGGATTTCTTGTAGAAAAGGTTGATAGTAATCGGGAATTAAAGAAGGCCAGTTACAGCAATGCAAAGCGAGATAAAAGCGACGCAAGGCGATCCCCTAATGTTCTCGGCAATGCCAAATCAACGAAACCATGTCGTCCAAGAAATATCTACATTTGAATTTGAAGACTATCAAAAAAACAACTTCTTCGACTTTAAAAAATCTAAGAAATTAATGCCACGATACTTGCAGGTATGCTGAATACTCAAAAGAATTAGATAATCTTCAAGTCCTGATTGGCGGATCGTACCCTTTGCTCGTCTGCGATATTTAGCAAATGGTTTGATTGCGTTCTCAGCATTGTTATTATTCCAGGGTATTCCATCAAAATTGAGGAAATTGAATAACTTTCCTTTATTTTTCCTGAAGCGTTTCTGCCAATTTATGGATAGCTCTGTATTATAAGGGGTATTTAATAGTGCGGTGTAAAAAGTGTTGACTTCTTCAGTATGTTTCCGTAAGTATCTTTTCTTTAATCCATATTGGTCAACAGTAGCAATGATCTTTCTGAGAAGCTTACCAAAATTGGTTACAATAGCTTTATATTCCGTATTCATCTGATTAACGAGAAGGTCGCTATTTAAGTCTCTTATGAAGTGGACCAAACATTTCTGCTGATGGCAAGATAACGAATCGTAGCCATTGTAAAAATCTGAAACAAGTACTCCATTGAAACCGGTTAAGAAATTCTTTAAAAAGTCCGCTTCACGATTGGGGCGAAAGAAATAATATACAGTATCCATGGAAGTCAATACCCAAACATATCCAGGTGGTTTCCCGATCAAATCCGTTTTGGTTTCATCGATATGAATAAGAGCACCATTTAGTGTCTGTCCCGAAATATATAAAATACTATTAAAGAAATAGTTACAACTGAAATTTGAAATGAGTTTTCACTGAAAATGGTACAATTCCACGCATAGGTCTAGGGAAATTACGTTGTGTGATATTCATAACAACTT
>JAJFLO010000464.1 GCA_021772675.1 Verrucomicrobiota bacterium
CGTTCCTGTTCTTGCTTTCTCAATTTTTCTGCTGCCTTTTGAGCTTCAAGTTTAGCCTTTTCTTGTGCAAGTTTGGTCAACCGTTCCTGTTCTTGCTTTTTCAATTTTTCTGCTGCCTTTTTGGCTTCAAGTTTAGCCTTATCTTGTGCAAGTTTGGTCAACCGTTCTTGTTCTTGTTTTTTCAATTTTTCTGCTGCCTTTTTGGCTTCAAGTTTAGCCTTATCTCGTGCAAGTTTGGCTAACCGTTCCTGTTCTTGCTTTTTTAATTTTTCTGCTGCCTTTTTGGCTTTAAGTTTAGCCTTTTCTTGTGCAATTTTGGCCAACCGTTCCTGTTTTTGCTTTTTTAATTTTTCTGCTGCTTTTTGGGCTTCAAGTTTAGCCTTATCTCGTGCAAGTTTGGTTAATCGTTCCTGTTCTTGCTTTTTTAATTTTTCTGCTGCCTTTTTGGCTTTAAGTTTAGCCTTATCCTGTGCAAGTTTGGCCAACCGTTCCTGTTTTTGCTTTTCCAATTTTAACCGTTGCTCTTGTTGCTCTTTCTCCTGTTTTCGTTTTTCAGCAACTTTCCTCTCTTTCTCTGCCTGAATTCTAGCCGCCTTTTGGGTTGATTTCCTCTTCTTTTGTTCCTTGATCTTAGCAACCTGATCAGCTTTCTCGCGTTTTCGTTTTTCCTTCTTTGCCTTTACTTTGGCCTTTTCGATCTGCCGTTTTTCAATTTTAGCACGACGTTGATTCTCTTTCTTTATTGTAGCTTGCTCTGATTTTCGTCGCTTTTCTTCCTTTTTGCGTTTAGCCAATTCTTTGGCTATCTCTTTCTTACGTTTTTGTTCAACAAGTCGAGTGGTTTTGTTCTGTTCCTCTTGAGCGTGTTTTTTGGCTTTCTTGATTCGTTTTTCTTCTAAACGTTTTGCATTCTTTTCCTTTGCATCGTTTTTCGCTTTCTCTTGTTTGCCAGCCTTTTTTGCAGTTCGTCTTTGCTGTTTTGCCTTTTCGGCAAGCCATCGTTCCTTACGTATTTTTTCTTTTTTGGCAAGTTTCATTGCCTTTTCTTTGACTTTTTGCTTTTCCTCCGCAATTGATTCTCTATTATTTTTGTTAACGGGTCGCTTCGCCAAATCTTTCGTTTTTCTTTTCTTAGACCTTATCGTGTCCTTTTTTTTAACCGATTTAATCTTGGTTGATTTATCAACAACTGATTTTGTTACGTCACCTAGATGAGAAAATTGTTGAGGATATTTCTTCTGATTTTCTTCATCCCGTGCTTTTAAGCTATTGACCAGCTCCGAAGCGCTAGCCGTTTCCTGCTGCATATCGATATATTGTTTACCTAATGATTTTAATTCTCTTATTTTTTCGATAGCTTTAAGTTCGGCTTCACGAATTCGTTTTGTTGCCGCTCGGCGTTCCTCTAGTGTTTTTGCTTTGGCTGCCGCTCTTGTCACCTCGTTAACTTCAGCTATAAGTAGCGGTTTTAGCTCTGTCAATTCCTTAATCCGGTGTTCAGCAGCGTTCATTTTTTGATTTAACCTGTCAATTCGTGATGCTGAGTTCAAGTATTTCTGATGTTGTATTTTAACTAATTCTCTTAATTGGATTTGTTTTTCTTTTTCTTTGTATACTCCATCAACTTTTGTCTGATGATCACTAACTAACTCTTTAACTCTTTGACTAAGGGATTCGGCATGAGCAAGTGATTTAGCAGCATTGTTTTTCGCAATCGTTAATTGAGCTTTGAGAGTTTTTATGGTCCCTTGGATCTTTTTCAGCTGAATTTCAGTTTTCCGGATTCGATCCGAACCAGCCTTTTTCGAATTCAGTAATTCAAGCTGATTCATTGCATCATTTTGCAACAATACAGCATTGGTCAATTTTCGTTCCAATGCACTAACTGAAGCGTTTGCATTTGCGGCGTTTACTTCAGCTTTTTTTGCCTTTACAATAGCGTCACTGATTTGTGGTGATGTATTTGCAAATCCTTCCATTCCCGAGACAAAAAGATGAAAACAGATGCTTAGTGCAATTATGCAGTGCAAAAATGATCTGCTTGCAATCGTACAAAAATAATTAGGCATACAGGCCTCCCTATAATTTAAACAACTTCATGAAGTCACAGTGTATCTCATGTAAATCTCATATACACTCAAAAATATATTAAAAAAGTAAAAGTACAAAACAATAAAATGATAAAAATTGAAACAACAGTGGATAAATTCGACTGAAATTGCCATGAAAATACCAGATCATTGAATCCATAAAAATGATCGATCAAAATTATTCCGTCTAACTCCTTATTCAATCCTATGGGAACACGGCTGGGTTAGACCCGAGTCAATGAAAAGCTTATACTATAGCTCAACTGCTTAATTTTTTTACCCCGCCTTCACGTTATTTTCAGGTCCCGTACATTCACGCTTCTTGTCAAAGTCAGTTTGAATCCTACCGAAGGTCAAAACGAAGGCAGATACCACAGGTTCATAAGAAAAATATATATCGTGTACAAGCAATAATGTATGTAATCGCTGATTATAAAACAAAAAAGACCGATGGTCCATCACAACAATTTGGACGTTAATTTTTTTTGTCGAAGGATCTTGTGGATACAGTGCGTTTTACATCGTGTACAACGTTGCAAGATCGCTCAAAGTCTCAGGAGAAGGAGGCCTCACATGCAAAATTAATTAATGCCGGTCAAAAGAGACAAAGGCAAGAAGCTCATTAATTTCACAGTTTTGCTGAAAAATTACAGGAATATTCAGGCGAGTCGATGCGGATCAATGCGACCATACGATTTGAATGCTAACAAAGAGAATTTCGCATTTACCTCTATATAAATTTTATCGACTCTATATTTGGAATTCGAAAAAATCATCTTACAATTATAACAAATCCACAAATCATCTAAAACCATTAATCTGTAACTTTTGAAAAATGAATACTGAAAAATTTTCCGGTCTAATAGTTGGTGTAGACCTTGATGGTGTATGTTCAGATTTTTATGCTCGATTTCGAGAAATTGCCGCCGAATGGTTCGAGTGCTCGGTTGATTCACTGACAAAAGAGGTTTCGTATGGCCTGAATGAATGGGGCATTGACGACAAGAAACAATATGAAAGTCTTCATCGTTTTGCAGTAACACAGCGCGCTCTTTTTGAAACATCCGTAATGATTACCGGTGCCAGAAAGTACTTGCGCAAATTATCTGATGAAGGGGCAAGAATTCGCATTATTACTCACCGGTTATTTATTCACTATTTTCACAAAACAGCGGTAAACCAGACAATTGATTGGCTTGATAAAAATGGTATACCCTACTGGGACCTTTGCTTCATGAAAGACAAAGAGCAAGTTGGGGCAAATGTATATATTGAAGACAGTCCTGGAAATATTGAACAACTTAGAAAAGCTGGATTTTATACAATTTGCTTCGGCAATAGCACCAACACACATATTGAAGATCCGAGGGTTAAGTCATGGAAAGAAGTATACGAAATGATTGATCGTCAATATGGTTCCTAAATCTGGCCAGACAGAGGTTTTTGCATTATGCCCAAGATGAAAAATTTACAAGATTACTTTGGCAATGTTGATATCTATCTATTTGACCAGATACTTAAGGGACGATTTAACGGCTACTCAAGTATATTGGACGCAGGTTGTGGTGGGGGAAGAAATATTATTTATTTTTTACGAAACAATTTTGATGTTTACGGTATTGATTCATCACCCATTGCTATAAATAAAATTAAACAAATTGTGGCAAATATTACCCCTGAATTACCCCAAGACAATTTTCTAGTCGCCGCCGTCGAAAATATTCCACATCCAAATAAAAAATTCGATTGTGTTATTGGCAATGCGATTTTGCATTTTGCCAAAAATGAATCACATTTCTATGACATGTTAAATGAAATGTGGCGAGTTTTGAATCATGGCGGCCTTCTTTTCATCAGACTAGCAACTTCAATTGGTATAACTGATAAAATTCAGCAAATAGAAGGGAAGCTATATCGATTGCCGGACGGAAGTAAACGATTTCTGGCTAATGAATCAATGCTGCTTGCTTATGCAGATTCAGTTAAGGCAAAATTAGCCGATCCAATAAAAACCACAAATGTTAGCAATTTGCGATGCATGACAACCTGGTGTTTGATAAAGTAAGATAAAATGTATTTCTTTTCCTCAGTAATAAAATCCAGATCTGGATTCGCAGGAGGAGCTCCGACATTACCAAAATTAAAGGAATTATTATGGCGAAAAACGTACTGGGGACTGAATTGGAATGTTGCTGTTCCAATCCAGTGACTGGATTCTATAGAAACGGATTGTGTGACACCAGTCCCGAAGATCAAGGGATGCATACAGTATGTGCATTGATGACTGATGAATTTCTACACTTCAGTAAATTTGCCGGAAATGATCTTTCAACCCCAATCCCTGAGTACGGTTTTCCCGGATTAAAAGCCGGTGATAAATGGTGCCTCTGTATGTTACGATGGATTGAAGCAAGAGATGCCGGATTTGCACCCAAAGTTTCCCTAAAAGCAACCCATCTTTCTGCACTGGAATACGTAACCCTAGATGAGTTAAACGCATTTGCGGAATCAAATGATGGAATGGACTAACCCGCTCTTCTCACCAACGTCATAACGAGAGGACTTAGCCTGATTAATTCATCCGGCTTCTATTGCGAGCACATATCTCTCTTCATCTAAGCGAGTTATGAAGAACCTGAATACTGGAAATAGTTCACCTTTCCTTCGGCTTCGGAACCTCTATAACTCATTGATCTAAAGCGAGCTAAGCACTCTCGTAACGAAACCGCGTGAATTAATCAGGTTAGATTGCGTCATTTCAGTATTTTGCCGGTGGATAGGGAATGACAGTGTTTCGAGACACATAGAATTCAATAATCAAGGCAAGATGCTGATATGACCTGATATACGTTATCATAGTAGATGCTTTGTGAGAAATACGGGCTGAATGTTGGTAAGCAAGTTTTCACTCCACAAACAAAGGACCTAATACTATGAATTATGAACAATCTGACCAATCACCAAATAATATTAAATATTCAATAGTAAACTTCATTCACCAGGTACAATTGAGCAATAACTCGGTGAGTGGAACGATAAAGAGTTTTCACCCTGTATTTGCATTTATTTCTATTCTAACAATGTTTAACACCTTTGCCGTAGACAAACACATCAAACCCTATGATGGATCAACGGAACTTCAGAAAATGAAATCTCTGGCTGGAAAATGGCAAGGTTGGTCTCAAATGAAAGATGAAAACATCGACGTTTCCCTTGAATACGCTGTTAGCTCTGCGGGAAGTGCTCTAATTGAAACACTGTTCATGGGAACACCACACGAAATGGTATCCGTTTATCACGATGAAGAGGGTAAGTTAGCTATGACCTGAATCCGTGACGGAAGGTTCAAGACGAAATAACTATTAGGTATTTTATAAATTAGCAATATGCCGCCACGTCGTGGAGGCTTTCTTTGAATGCATTTACTTCGTTAGTAAGCAGTTGCAGTAGTCACTACAGCTAAATACTTACTGCCTGGCAACTACATTCACAGAAAACCTTCACGAATTCAGGTATGACTCATTACTGTGCGCTAGCGAATAGGCCTCATATGATATTGAAAAAGGCAACTGTAAACAAAATTAATTTAGAGTTTGGCGGTATTAACAATATTAACTCAGATAAAGATCATCATATCCACGCCTTCGAAATTACATTTATTGATACCGACTCAATCATTCACAAATGGGTATCGTTGAAGGAGGGGAAACAACACGATGAAATGGTTATCAACTTAAAGCGGGTTAAATAATCTTCTAATGACAAATAGCGTTTGCCGTAAAGCCCAAAGTAGCATAGGCCTCTGCCTAGGTGACCACATTACCCAGATCTGCGTTGAACATAAACCCTGGCGTATAAATTACCAATTTTTGCACCCATTCTATACAATCTCTGAATATACGCTGCAAGCAGTAGTTTTTCTAACATTCCTTCTTCATTTCAAGCAGGACTTGTCGAAAACTTATTCACGTACAGTATAGTATCGGAACACAAATCAAATTCAAATGAACTTGGCAACCCTCAACAATAGGTTATTCTTACTTTCATGAACTCTTTTCTAGTCATAATTCTTTCAATTCTAATTGGATCATATTTAGTTGATCTAATCATCGAATATCTGAATTTGAATCATCTTCAAGAAGATTTACCTGATGGTTTTAGTGATTTTTATAGCGATAAAGAATACAGAAAATCCCAAAAGTACCTTAGGGAAAGTACTATTTTTGGTCTTGTTCAGAGTAGTGTCAGCACACCATTAATTATAATTTTTTTAATGATGGGTGGCTTTAACTATATCGACTTGCTAGCCAGAAAAATTAATTCCGGTTCAACAATTACTACTGGACTTATATTTACGGGATTTTTAATTTTTGGCAGCCAAATATTGAGTCTGCCATTTTCGATCTATGACACATTCGTAATTGAAGAGAAATACGGATTCAACAAGACAAATTTCAAAACATATGCCCTCGACTTCATAAAAGGAACCTTAATATCGGTCATTATTGGTGGACCTATACTCGCAGCCATCTTCTGGTTTTTCGAAAGGACAGGTAATTCAGCCTGGTTATATGCCTGGACAACGGTCACGGTTTTTCAAATCATATTGATGTTTTTGGCGCCTGTGGTTCTTATGCCGATATTCAACAAATTTACTTCGTTAGAAGAAGGTGAATTAAAATCAGATATAGAAGAGTACGCTCGAAAAGAATCCTTTCAGCTAAAGGGTGTTTATAAAATGGATGGTTCAAAACGATCAACTAAATCAAATGCATTTTTCACTGGATTCGGTAAATTTAGAAGAATTGTTCTCTTCGACACCTTAATAGAGAAACATCCAGTCGATGAGTTAGTTGCCATATTGGCACACGAAATGGGACACTTTAAGAAAAAACATATTCACAAATTTATTCTCATTTCTGTTATCTCGACAGGGTTGATGTTTTACATTTTGTCTGTATTTATGAATAACCAAATTTTATTCGATGCATTTAAGATGGAAAATGTTTCGGTCTACGCAAGTATGGTCTTTTTTGGATTTTTATACGCTCCCATTTCAATGATAATCTCTATCGTTACCAATTATCTATCCAGAAAATATGAGTTTGAAGCGGATCAATATGCAGCGGAAACTTTTGGAAAACCAGAGTCATTAATTAACGCATTAAAAAAACTGAGTACTGATAATCTTTCAAATTTGGCGCCTCATCCGTTGAAAGTATTTGTGGAATATAGCCATCCTCCGGTTCTTCAACGTATTAAAGCATTGGAACAATTTAACTGAAGACCGATTCATATAGCTAACCATTGCTGTAATATCGTTGAATCTTAGCGTTCGA
This sequence comes from Verrucomicrobiota bacterium, assembly GCA_021772675.1. Classification (GTDB taxonomy): domain Bacteria; phylum Verrucomicrobiota; class Lentisphaeria; order JABSQK01; family JAJFLO01; genus JAJFLO01. Next base: position 7,430 of record JAJFLO010000464.1, read on the forward strand.
AGAACTGGTTTAAGAGATTGGTAAATTTAATGAATATTTATCAATTCCAGAACAACAAGAAATAAGAATCATCATCTAAATTAATACGATTCCTAAATAGAATTGAAATAATAATTGCAGTTGTAGTCTAAACAAAAACTCAAAACTATGAATAAAATCATAATTAGACTGGTTGTCCTGAGTGTGTTGGTGGTAAACGTTAGTTGGGTTTCAGCTGAAGCGATTGAATCAACTGACGATTTTTTTGACGAATTTGAAAATGAATTCGTTGCTAGCGATGAAAAGAATAAAAATACGGATCCATTGTTGAAGTATAACCGCTTCATGTTTAAGGTAAACGACAAACTATTTGAATTCTTACTCAAACCTATCGCAGAAGGCTATGCCAAAGTCGTTCCAGAAAAAGGCAGACAGGGTGTTGGTAATTTCTTCGATAATCTGGGTTTTCCCCAACGATGCGTCAATAATCTGCTACAGCTAAAAGTAAAAAAGGCAGGTATTGAGATTGTTCGGTTTGGCTTAAATACAACGGTTGGTATACTTGGGTTTAGAGATTATGCGGGAAAAAAATTCAATCTAAAAACTTACAAAGAGGATTTCGGGCAGACCTTAGGCCATTATCATGTTGGAGGTAGCTTTGTCATTGTCCTTCCTTTTCTTGGAATTTCAAATCTTAGAGATACTATTAGTCTGATTCCAGATTATTTTTTATACCCTCCAAATTATCTTGACTCAGATGTTGCCAAAATTGGTGTGAATATGACGGTGAGAATAAATTATCTATCGCTGCATCTCGATGAATACGAAACGTTTATGAAAGATGCAATTGATCCCTATACCTTTTCGAGAGATGCATTAGGAAAACTACGCAAATCCAAAATAGAAGAGTGAAAATGAAACGATATTTTTGCATAATCCTACCACTGCTCTTATCCGTCACCGCCAAATCGGACATACAGCTCGATGCAGAAAAAATGATTGGTGACTCCGTTACCAGTATCCTTTCTGTTTTAAGTAATAAATCGTTAGATTCTGAAGCCAAAAAACGTGTCATAATCGAAACGATCAATCCTATTTTCGACTTTGCACTGATGGCTAAATTGACATTAGGCAAGCGCCAATGGATGTCTAGCAACCCCGATCAACAAGTTAGGTTTGTGACCTTATTTACAAAACGCATGCATACCTCAGTCTTGGAAAAATTTTTACTCTTTGAAGACGAAACTGTTGAACTTGGAAAATCAGAATTGGTTAAGAATAAAATCCATATTCCTATGACAATGGAATCAAAAGGGGAACGATATTCAATCCTGTATAAAATCTACACAACCGGAGAACAGCTGAAAGTTTATGATATTGAAATTCAGGGGATTAGTTTGATTTCCACATATCGCTCCCAGTATAGTCAAGTCTTAAGCAAGGGACCCATGGAAGATTTATTCAAGATCATGAAGGAAAAAATCCAGTTAAATGCCCAGCAATCAGTCATTGCAAGCGAAAAAGATAATATAAAAAGGCAATAGATCATTTTCCTCATCTGATTATTCGGTATTCCTAAAGTTGACACACCCGCAACTCATGGCACTTACTTTCATCAGGGCTCAATTACCTATTCCTTTACATCGGTATACGTCTCGTAACCGGTTGAGATTCCAATAATTCGCACAACCTTCATGACACCAACGGCTATTCGATTATTCCAAACGTGGCAAATACGACTATATATAGTTGCAACGATTTCAGATTAAATCGTACCTCACATTGTCGAAAGTATCCTCTTTGAAGGTGAATATTTATTTTTAAAAAGTGTTGACTTGACAAGGATATGAGTTAACATAGGACGGAACTATCATGAAACACGCATTTTACAAAACTATAAGTCTTATTTTAATCTTTCTTATTTTAGCTGGCTGTGGTGGAATTGTTGATGAAGCATTAGATGAATCAATTGATTCATTGTCTATTGGGAAACCACGCCAAGCGATTTTCGGTCCGGTAAAAATTTGTGAAGTCAGAAACCTTTCAGGCAAATCCAAGTATGATGACTTGTGTCATTATATCCATATCAAAACAGCTCAGTTATTGACTGATAGTCTAGGGGTGGATGTGGTTTCTGATGAGCTGTTGAATGAAGTTGCTGGTTCATTGGACCTTGATTTAACAGGCGAAACGCCCGCAAGTATTGTCGATGTAGATTTGTTCGAAGTAGATGAACGCTCAGGCGGAACGATAACCATCGCGATTTTTTCAAGCCAAGAAAAACGTGCATTAGCAAAATGTAAGATACATATTCGCTCAATTGATTCAGGCATTATCCGTTCAGGAGAAGGGATGGGGCGTAGCAGTAAAGGTGCATGGGGTGTCGTTGCTAAAGTCAACCGGGAGAGTATGGTCTCGCAGAAAGGTATTTGGAAACTCGATAATAGCATGTTGGGGATAGCATGTATTCGAGCTCTTAAATCAGCTGTAGCCGAATTGTGAGTTTTTGATTTAGCCTGGTTAATTCATGCGGTTTCGTTACGAAAGTGCTTAGCTTTCTTTAGATCAATGAGTTATGCAGGTTTCGAAGGTGAAGGAATAGTGAACTATTTTAAGCCTTTGGGTTCTTCATAATTCGCTTATATGAATTGAGATATGCACACGCCAGTAGAAGCCGGATGAATTAATCAGGTTAGGGGTTATTTAAGTAGTTAAAAAAAATTTAGGAAAATGCATGAGATGATGCGTTCAGAAACGAATGAGTTTGCAAAAAGACACTAGTAGACATATTGCTTAACCAAAAATAAACTCATAATATGGAGGTTACTATAAAATTAACGACTAAAATATTGTAGGCATCACTATACATCTCGATCACATTTTTGATGCAACACTACCAACACAAACACAAAAAAGAGGAAATAAAATGAAAAAAACAATACTAACAGGTATAACAATTTGTGCTGTTGCAGTATCCAGTGCTACGGCTCAAAACACAGATGGTGAAACCCGAGGCGGAAAGGTCTCTGCAAAACGGAAAAACAACACCATTAATATGGGGTTGCAGGCTCGCGATGGTCTTAATATGAGCAATACGAAAGTCGACTTTAAGAATACCGTTAGAGATGTATCTGCTACCGGCAAATCCCGAATTGATACAGGCTTACAGTTGAACAAGTCGAATGTTAAGAATTCGAAACTTAACATTAGTACACGTGCTAACACCATTAAAGCATCGGATAATTCAACAGTTACAATGGGATTGGATGCCAGCAATGCAAAAATCAAAAATTCAAAAATTAATGTGCAAAATAATGTCAATAGCGTTATTGCTTCTAAAAACAGCAGCATTAATACTGGCGTACAGGCAAACAAAAGCACAATTAAGAATTCAGCGATTAATGTTCAAACAAGTGGTGCTGGCGGACGTGGATCTGCTCGCATTGCTGCAAGTAATAATTCTAAAGTTAATACAGGTGTGGAAGCGAACAACTCAAAGATCGGCAATTCTAAGATCAATATAAGCACTCGCGCGGATGTGATACAGGCTCATAATAACTCCAAAGTTAATACAGGCTTAGAAGCGAATAACTCAACAATTAAGGATTCAGCAATTAATGTTAGAACAACAACCCGGCCTAATCGTGACCCGATTGCACGAAATAACTCTAAGATTAACCATGGTATTATCGCGAATCAAGCCCAAATAAAGAATTCTAAAGTTAATATCAACACAACCTTAGGGTCCGATTCCATGGCTATAAATAATTCTGAAGTTAACACGGGCTTGAAAGCTAATAATGCAAAAATCAAAAATTCGAAAATTTCTGCGAATACTAACTTGGCTGGTCGGGGAGGAATAATTGCGACAAATAACTCCAAAATTAATACCGGTGTTGAAGTTAATAACTCCAATATTAAAAACTCAAGAATTAGCGCTAACACACAAATGCGTGGTGGTAGCATTAGAGCTGATAGAGGGTCTAAAATTAATACAGGAATCGAAGCAAATAACGCGAATATCAAAAATTCCAGAATAGGTGTTAACACTCGTGCTCGTTCATTGACCGCGACTAAAGGTTCGCAAATTAATACTGGTTTGATTGCTAATGATTCCAATATTAAAAACTCAAGGATTCAATCTAACACTAATGTTGGCAGTATTCTTGCAACCAAGGGTTCTAATGTTAATACCGGCGTAATCGCTAATAACGCGAATATCAAAAATTCAAAGTTGAAAACAACCACTAACGTTGGAAGAATTTCAGCATCTGATGGTTCCAGTGTCAATACCGGCATGATATTAAACAAGTCGGACATTAGCAATTCAAAATTTGATGTTCGGACAAACGCCGGATCAATTACTGCAAAATCTGGATCACGGATTAATACAGGTATTAATATCCAGGGTTCAAAAGTACGCAATGTTAAAATCGATGCAGAAACAAATGTTGGCAAAATCGAAGCTTCAGACGGTTCTGATATCAATACTGGTGTCGATATTGGTGGCGGAAAGAAATAATCTATATGTTCAAATAAGCATCGTTAAAAAAGGGCTGGAGTGCCTGCACTCCAGCCCTTTTTCCGTTATAATCTCATAAACAACGAGTAAACATCTATGTAAGCTGGATTTGTAATTGTTTATTGGGACCTTGTTGTTGTTTATACAGAAAGCCAATTTGTTGTAAGGATTGATCTTAACAGAATTATAAAAATTGTTTTAGGTTGCCGAGGTCTTCCTGCTCCTAGTCTAAAAAGAACAGATGGATTACGAGCACAATTAAACAGCCTATAGGAGCAGGTAGGTCCTACTAAGTATTTATGCTCCAATTGATCGGTGCAAATGAGCACATGTCCTATGTACGGTATGCTCACCAGTTTCAAATGAAGGTTGGCAGCAAAAATGCAGGAATACAGATTTCCGCAAGCCATTCTCGACATTAGAAAGGATATTATGTTTCTGATCCGCCCTATTTTCTCTCTGTTTTCTATAGTTTATATGTTGTTTTCGCATCACGCGATTTCAGCAAGTAAGCCAATTAGGAGAGTCCAGAATAGTATCGTCAAAATTTATACAGTTCAACAAACGCCTGATTACTATAATCCGTGGCGAATGTTAAATATGGCCAGTATTTCAGGTTCCGGCTGTATTATTAGCGACAATCGAATCTTAACTAATGCCCATGTTGTGGCTGATCATAAAATGATTCGCGTCAGGCGCTATGGCGACGCAATTCGTTATAAAGCACAGGTGTTATGGGTTTCTCATGAGGCAGATCTGGCTTTATTGACAACGGAAGATAGTGTATTTTTTGATGATGCTAAGCCATTAAAAATTGGGGCCTTACCTGAATCTCAGGAAGAAGTCCTGGTGTTTGGCTTTCCTGTCGGTGGTGATTCTTTGAGTGTTACAAAGGGGGTATTGTCACGGATTGAACACCAAGTTTATGCCCATAGTAATCATTATTTTATAGCAGGGCAGATTGATGCAGCAATAAACTTAGGGAATTCAGGCGGGCCCGTCATCGTTGATGGAAAGGTCGTTGGGGTGGTGATGCAAAGCCATGATCCTAAATCCACAGAAAATATTGGGTACATGGTACCAGCCCCCATTGTAAAACATTTCCTGAATGATGTAAAGGATGGCCAATACAATGGTTATCCTGATTTAGGTATCGACACCCAGTCCTTGGAGAATTCTGCGCTACGACAATATCATCATATACCAAAAGGTGTTAGTGGTGGTGTAATTGTCCGAAAAATATGGATTGACTCAGTCGTAACGGATCTAATTAAAATCGGAGATGTATTAATGGCCATTGACGGACATGATATTGCATATGACGGATCAGTGGAATTTCGTCCAAGAGAGCGCACGGATTTTTCTCATTATGTTGATTCCCGGCAAATTGGAGATGATATTGAGTTGAGGTTATTTCGTCAGGATAAGGGCATTAAGGATGTAAAAATAACGTTAAGCAGCACGGGACATGAATCTATATTGGTGCCATCTGAAGTCTATGATAAAAAACCACGATACGTTGTGTATGGAGGGATGGTATTTTGCCCGTTGTCAAAAAATGTTTTAATGCGATGGGGAGATAACTGGCAGCAAGATGCCCCTAAACCTTTAGTGACGGAATTGGCCAATTGGGCAACTGAGCAGCGTCGAGAAATCGTTGTTCTTTTACAAAGTTTACCCCATGATATAAATATAGGCTATAATGAAATGGGTACCCGCGAAATTGTAGCAATAAATGGTCTGCCTTTTAAGAATTTTGATGAATTTAAAAATCTTTTATTTTTATCTAAAGATTATGCGCGAATTAGAATTGATCATAAAATCGAACTTGTTCTGGATGTTAAAAAGAGCAAAGCGCATCATCGGGAAATCTTGGATACCTATAATATTAAAGATGACGGGGTTCAAAAAAATGAATAATTTTATGTTTAATGTATGAGATCTATATATTTTAACCGAACATAATATATCAATAACATAAAATAGTCATTCAAATTTAAGGAATATTACAATGAATAAATTAGTGATTTTTACCATTTTCCTAACTTTTTTTACTGGATCATTTACAGGTGCATCATGTCAAGTTGGATTATCTCCGGCTGTTTTTCATCAGCTACAGAAAAATAATATACACAAATCGTCATCAAAAGTTGAGTTGCCTCTTGTTTTGGGTCATCTTAGAAAATTTGAACATAAAACAGATGTTGCATTGACAGGAAATAAACACATTTATTTAAAATCAAACGCATCACGCGGAGATGATTCGAGTCAAGATGACAAACTAAAGTATAATATTATAACTCAAGAGTGGACGTTTACCGAATCAGGTGCTCGTTTGAAGTATAACCCGCTTGTACGACGCTGGCAATTATTACGAGCTGAAAGCAGATTGGCAACCCGAGGAACTCCGAATGACTGGACGTACGCACCTAAGGGGGCGGTAATGCGATTTAACCCTCTGACAAAAACATGGGAGCTTGCATTAGGTGAAGCACAATTACGGTTCAACCCGTTTAGCCAATCTTGGGAATATGCTCTGGGAAAACGTAAATGAAAAAATAATTTGGGATGACTGGCGTAGATTATTCATACACAATTTCGCCAACACCACGTACTTTTTTCGATATCGTTTTGGGATTTCCGTGTACAAGTAAGTCCCCAGCACCATCTAAAGTAGCATCAAGCTGTCTACTCACCCAGACAATCCCTTCAGATGAACCTTTAAGGGTGATCGTTGTCTTTTTAGTTTTGAAATCTTCTGCATCCAACTCACTGGCTCCAATAACCAGGGCAATAAATTCTTCTACGACCCCACTTAGTTTAGCCTCCGAACTTCCGGTAATTTTTAGAGAAAATTTTGTTAATTTATTGAATCCGTTCATTGCTAATGCACTTGATCCGGCAATAGTAATTTTATCAACATTGGGCGTTGATATGCTGACTTTTATACCATAATTTGTACTTACATTTTTAGTTGAACGAATAATAAGCGTATTATTTTTTATTTCGGTATTGATGTATGGCATAATATTCTTATCGGTTCTAATTTCTACAGAAAAATTATTATTATTCAGTACGTTCAGTTCAAAGACACCATCGCTATCAATTGCTGAAAATGATGCATCCAATTCATTTCGGAAGTTGCTGATAATATTACCATCTCCCTTTATTATCGAGGTAGGCACGTTTGCATCTCCTGTAACTACAGATCCCATTCCAGATGTCTCGGCTAACAGTATATGGGTGATAGATACGATCAACAATGACAAGATGATTTTTTTAAATATTTTAATTCTAAGCATTAGTCTCCTCACATGATATTTGAATAATTACTACTATACCGAAAGCCATCAGGTTTTCGACAGGTTTCTGTAAAATTGTTGCCTGAAATGAATAACGAATGTCGAAAAACCTACTACTTGCAGTATATACGCATTATTGCGACAAAGGTTAAGTCAGATTGTTCGGTCGATTTTTTAAGGTAAAATGAAGCATACGCTACCAAATTTCTTTGCGCTAATTTGGCTTCACTTTGATCCATTAACAAATCTTGTGGATAAGATTTTTTGCTCGTGATAGCCTTTAACCTGGATTATTCATAAAATTTTGTAATGAGAGTCATTCGATTGCGTAATATCAATGAGTTATGAATATTATTTGCGTGCAGGAATCGTATTGGAAATCCGCCGTGGTGGAAACTATTTCAAACCCGAAGAATTTTATAACTCATTGATATTATGTGATATGACGATTCGTAATAGAAAGTTTTTGTAATCCAGGTTAAGTCTCTCCATTCACCAATATTACTCCTGATTAAACGTTTAAGTCACCTTTGAATTGTTGATTCGGTTTCAGAAATTATTGCACTGAATCTTTATTTTTATGTCAAGGTTAATATGAAATCGATAGAACCCGTTTGTCTCATTTCTACGTCACTGAAATATAAAAGATTTACAATTCGTTTCATATACCAGAAAAGTTTGGATATGTTATGATCTGCTATTTATGAAAACTTAAAAAGTGGGATTACTTTAATGAGTGACAACGTTAGAACGATTGTGACCACATATCCATCTGCTTTCTCAGAATCATCATCTGCACCAAATTTAGGTATTAAACTGGGGCGTTATCGTCTCATTTCTGTGGTTGGCCGCGGGGGATCCGCAACCGTTTATAAAGCCCACGATGAATCCCTTGATCGATATGTTGCGGTTAAAGTTTTGACCAATGGTGAGTTTGCTTCTGAAGACTTAAAAAGCCGGTTTAAGCGTGAAATACAAATTCAGGCAAAACTTGACCTCCCCGGCGTTATTCGCATTTTTGAGGTTGGAGATGAAGATGGTTGGCTTTATTATTCTATGGAGATTATTGATGGTCTTCCCGTTGATCAATACGCAGAGCAGTTTGAGCATTGGCAAGATATAATTAAATTATCAGTGCAGCTTTGCAATGTGGTTGCCCACCTTCATCGTAAAGGGCTGTGTCACCGCGATATTAAGCCCGGTAATGTTATGGTGGACAATCATGGTCAAGTAAAATTACTTGACTTTGGTTTGGTAAAACCAGTCAAGGCAGAAAGTAACATCTATCAGACAATGCAGGGTGGATGTGTAGGAACTCCGGCTTATATGTCACCAGAACAAACTATGGGAAGTCTAAATCAGACCTCAACCGCAAAAAAAAATAACGAAGTAATTATTCACCAAGCGACTGATGTCTATGCATTATCGGTTTTGATTTATCAATTATTGACCAGACAACTGCCCTACGATTTAGACTATTTAAGCATTAGTGAAATTGCCGAAGTCATACGCAATTCAAAACCTAAAGCGCCATCGTCGTTTCATAAGGGAATACCTGTGGTCATCGATCGGCTTATCTTGCAAGGCTTAAGCAAAGATCCGGGGCGGCGCCCAACTGTGGTTCAGTTCGCAAAAGAATTACTGGAAGGTACTCATCTTCCATCTGTTCAAAAGCGATGGGGAATTGTTGTTTTGGGTTTTGCGGGAACTATGGTGCTTGCATTTGGAATGTATTGGAAACATCAGCCAATTGATTCTTCATCATCTAACCAAATACAGCAGATTGTAGGGCACCCCCAAATGACGCAATCTCAACCTGCAACTACTCGCAATGCAGAAATTGTCAAAGATGAAGAACGAAAGTTTATCAGTGAAGATGATGCCATCGTATTATCAAATTTGGCTACTAAGAGAGCAATTGAAATTGTACGAAAAAAAAGAATAACCATCCGACAATCACCATTAATTATGGTTCCTGCTAGTGTTGCCATGATTAGCGAAGACAAAGAACTTAAAGATGTTGTAAAAAATACGATCGTTACTGCTAATACTGATTTTTCTACTGGGGAAATTATGCCAGAGGAAGGGATGTTAGTATATTCAATTTCCAAAAATCAAATCATTGATCTGAGTTATACCGGTAGTTTATTGATAGAAAACTATTATAATAAATTCCAGCAAATTGGCCGTCTTAGACAAATTGGCTCAGAACCTGTATTGCTTGAAATTACTCGCATTGGGCGGCTGGATAAGTTGATTTTTGAATGGATACCCCAAGCCGGGAAGGTGGACGTTTTGTATTGACGGCCATAAAGTACCGGGAACTCCGAGTGAATTATGAATAATCCAAATCCAAACGTAACACGCCTAACCTTAATTGAACGTGTTAAAAACACTGAAGACGAACATGCTTGGCGTGAATTTGTCGAGTTTTATAGAAATGTCATTTTACGATGGGCGACACTATTTGGATGCTCACCCGCGATGGCAGAAGATGTCTATCAGGAGACCATGATTTCATTAATTCGCACACTGCCAAACTTTGACTATTCACCTAAGCGAGGGCGTTTTCGTAGTTTTCTTAAAACGCTTGTATCACGACGTGTAACTGACGCGTTTCGCCGGGAAGGAAAATACGTTCATGTTGAAGGCTGGAAACATGATGATGAAAATACCTCTGATCGTGATCCGTTTGATGAACTGCTCAATGATCATAAAGTATCTGAGGCTGAGGTTGATCGAGTTTGGTTGCAAAGCATCGTTGCTAAGGCGTTAAAAGAAACGAAGGAAAGTGTTGATCCTCTAACCTATAAGTCATTTATCGCCTACGTAATCAAGGAAGAACCCGTGACAACAGTGTGTGAGACTTTGGGTATCTCCGGTCGTGGAACTGTGTATGAACATAAGAGTAGATTTTTACGATCATTAACCAAGACAATTGATCAATTACTTGATGCGACGTCTGATGCAGGTTTTTGTGAAAAATTGTTGGGTAATAAAGGCGCGTATACCTGTGATTTAGAATCAATGGTTAAGGATTGTATATGCTTTGAAGACACTATGCTGGAAGATAAAAAACAGACCTGCCATTTAGAGAAAGTTCGTGAGCTAATACTCTCCCAGCCAATGCCGGATGATTTTGACAGTGATGCGGACATTTTATTAGTCGTTAGATCTAGCGGTGCTGAATGGGTCCCAATTAAAAATGGCGAAACAACTTTTGGTCGACATAGCGATGTCACAATCATTTTAGATGGCCAGGGAGTTTCAGGGATTCATGCAAAAATTTACTTAGCCAATTCTGGAGCCATCTTCGAAGATTTACAAAGTACTAATGGCAGCAGGGTGAACGGACGCATTGAATCGCACCGGATTTTATGTGAGGGTGATTGTATACAAGTTGCTGAAAATTTGGTCGTTTATCTAAAAAAAAGAGTAGTAAAAAAATAATTATGAGTAACTCTATCTCAATGTAAAATAGATTTATTTTATCTTTATGCCATGAGATACTCTCAATAAATTCGAATAACCTTATAAAATTCAATTTTAACGTCAGCGGTATAATAAAAAAAAGGAGTAAGGAAAATGGAGTTAAAAACAGTTATAGGGATTGGAGCAGTATTGGTTTCATCAGCAGCTTTTTCTCAATCACTCATCTCGGGTTCAAATGTTGATGATAACACACAAATTGGGGGAAAAATAAACGCAAATGCTTCCGAAGTAACTGCTGGAAGTAGTAAAGTCGGGAGTTCTAACATACGTGGATCGGATATCAAGAATACTACCGATGTTAGTGGAAGAATCGATGCCCGCGGTTCTAACGTTAGTGCTGGTCATGCATCAGTCAAAGATTCCCGTATTTCGGACAGTGAAATTGACAATATAACAAACGTTCAAGGTAAGGTATCTGCTCGAAATTCAAAAGTCTCAGTTGGTGATTCCGCAACAACATCGTCAGCCGTAAGAAGCAGTAGAATTTTGACCAATACAGATGTATCCGGCAAGGTTAATGCCAATCGTTCCAATGTCGATATTGGCGGCGCTGAAGTTGAAAACTCTAGAGTGAAGTCATCGGGGATATATGATTATACTACTGTCAGCGGTAAAGTTAATGCCAATCGTTCCAATGTCGATATTGGCGGCGCTGAAGTTGAAAACTCTAGAGTGAAGTCATCGACGATATATGATTATACTACTGTCAGCGGTAAAGTTAATGCCAACCGCTCCAATGTTGATATTGGAGGTAATGAGGTTAAAGACTCGAGAGTGGATTCATCCTCTATATATGGTACTACTCGTGTCTACGGTAAAGTTAATGCCAACCGCTCTAATGTCGATATTGGCGGTAATGATGTTAAAAACTCGAAAGTGAAATCATCCTATTTAGGTGATCGGACCTATGTCGGGGGTAAAGTTAATGCCAATCGCTCCAATATCGATATTGGAGGTAATGAGGTTAAAGACTCGAGAGTGGATTCATCCTCTATATATGGTACTACTAGTGTCGGCGGTAAAGTTAATGCCAACCGCTCCAATGTCGATATTGGAAGTAGATCTATTGAAAGATCACGTGTTAAGAATTCTACATTGAAAACATATACAACGGTTCAGGGAAAAGTTCAGGCAGTTAATTCGAATGTTGCAATCGGCAATGCGCAAATTGAAGGTTCAGATATTAATAGTTCATCAATTTCTGCTGAAACGCACATCGAAGGCGCTGTGAGAGCACGGGGCTCTGAGGTAAATGTAGGAACTATAGATCTACGTAATTCTACGATACGCAATAGTAATATTAACTCGGAAACTCAAGTTCAAGGTAAGATTAACGCTACAAATTCGAAAGCTCGTGTTGGCGGCGTAACGGTAGAATAGATCTATATATTCCAATTTATGGTAGAGCAACCAGCCTATCACTGCCTGGGAATACATCGTGATTCTTTATCCAAAATATTAGAGACTCGTAGTACGGCACGAATATGCCATTAGGATTAGATGTTGTAGGCAAGTCGGTGAAAGGTAATGTGGTCAATAAGCCTTACTACAAGCCGTTGCTTCTAACAATCACTTAAGTTCAAAGGAGCAAAGCCCGAGCCCGCTTTACGACTTATGTTAATATTTAAAAGAAACTTTTTTAGGCAGCAATCCATTCGTAGTACAGCTCGATAGTGCTGTTGACTTGTAATAATGCCATACCGAGGAGTTAATGGCTCTGGCTCCTTAAACTCTACAAGCAGTCTGTCCTTTAATCTAAACATTATAAATCAACAACCATAAATCCGGCAAGTTTCAAAGGAGCGACTATCAAGGCCTCCGATTCTCGGTCTTGGTTAATAAATTAGGAAACTTTGAACCGTTTTTTGATCAAAATTAAGAGTAAGATTATGATTAAGATAATCGTGCAGTCAGCCTCAAAACCGGTTTAAGTTTCAAAGAAG
>JAJFLO010000465.1 GCA_021772675.1 Verrucomicrobiota bacterium
CCTTGGCATGAAGCATCCCCTTTTTTTTGAGTGAAATTGCATAGCAATTCAATGCTCCATCATAGTATCCCACATTTCCCCCATTCAAAAAACGAGAAGGATTACAGGACAAAATCAGGGGGGGGGCTAAACGATTACACCAGGGTAGATATGCTGGACGATGCGAACCGTTGGCATCCATCGTTTGAATGAAGTCAAACTTGGCCAGATTGAACCCTTTCATTAATGCCTGACCATAGGAAAGGTTCGGTTCGTGTAAATATGAAAGATGTGTACTATCATTTTCACCAAGGGAACTCCCGTTCGTAATATCGATATTGATGATCTCATATTCCGTAACATGAAGGTCAAGCATCGTTATTAGTTCATTAATGAAATCACTAAAATTAAGCGAACCATCTATTTTCAATAAATGTACCAGAAAGACTACTTCAACTTTTTATAAATGATAGCATCCGACTCTAAATCCTGTTTTTCATATTTCCTGGTATATTTGTCAATCGTTTCTTTCAATAAATTTCGAACACTGTTGGTTCCCAGTTGCTGACCGTACATCTTGTCAAGTTTTTCCATTTCAGCATTGCTACCTGTTAACTGCAAGACTGAGTATTGAACTTTTGCCATTTCGACATCATAAGGATTATTAATTCGAAAATGATTTGCTTTTGCCAAAGCTCCTTCAACATCACCAGACATGACTATCGAAGAGATCAATAGCTTCGCACAATCTCGATAACCAATATTTTCATAAACAATTTCAAAATAACTGATTGCCTCGGGAATTGCTCCAAATTCTAAGGCTGTCCGTCCAGTATTGTAACGGTCTGCATTATTGATATGTTTTGCGAATGGCTGGCTGACTGCCGTCAGAGTAATACAGCATAAAGCAGCGATCATAACAGTTTTTGTATTTCTATTTTTCCACTTGTCTATAAGCATTACAATTCCTATAGACGAGTATACGATCATAAAGGGTAGTGCCGGAATGCGGTAACGGCCGATAATATAGAAAGCAACTACAGTTAGATAAAATCCCCAAAAAAATAGTTGATACGACCAATACTGCCTGCTTCTGGCAAGAAAAATTATGGTTACGGTGAGGAATAGTGATCCGATGAACCCGAACGGAATAAACATGACATTCAAAAGGCTTGAGTTGTTTTTGATAATATAGAAATTGATATTTTGTGAATATTCTACACTCCACCAAAAGCCAATCGCTTTTTTTAGTTGATGTTTCCAAAATTGTAATTTCACTGGAGACATTAGAGGTGAATCTGTATACCTGAAATTGAATACAGTGGATTGTTCTGAATTCGCACTCTTATACGTAGGAAAACCATTTGTGCTGATAAATACGATTTTGTCTGAATGGATATTATTACGCACAACAACAGCGGTAATGGGTATTGCAAAAAATATGATAATAATTGTGATCAATTTTATTACATTTGCTCGCTGATTCACATTTGATTCCAAAAATAAACCCACAAGTAGAACAGGAAATAGTATCAAAAAATTTGGACGAACTAGACATAATGCTGCAAAAATTAGACCTATTGTTGCTGAAAGAAAAAATGAATCCGATGTAATTTTTTGCGGGTGAGATTCTAATGTAGCCGCTCCAATTTCTGTATTTTGAAGATCAATGTCAGTCGCTAATATATCCGTGGCTTTATACTCAAAAAAGCGGAACGCCGTAATTAAAAAAAGCAGTAGAGATGCTAAAAATAGTTCCATGATCGTACTATGGAGTACGATGATCCAACATGCTGCCCCACCGTAGAACAATAAAAGAATTCCCGCGATCCAGCCACCAAGCCGTCCAATTTCAAGTTGGGCAGTCATCATGACTAACCCGACAGAAAAACTAAAGAGTATGGCTTGAATTAGGGTAACTCCTACGTGAGTTGTGCCAATTAATCCCATGAAAGCCAATGCATATGAAAAAAAAGGCGCTCTATAAAACGGTTCTGCTTTAGGCCATTCTCCGTTCAAAATACCATTTGCATGAGAGATGTATGTGTACATATCGCTACCTGGCATGAGGCTGATGTTGAAAATAGTCGCCGAAGACAATTCAATGATTAACAAAAAGGTAAGAATGATTGATATACAGCTTATAATTAGTAAGTCTTTGCCAAAAATCTTATTTTTTACGCAGGAGAGAAGTCGTGATTTAGGCAGCAGCATTTTGAATTTTTTTTATCTGTATGATGGTCGTCTGAATATCGCGAAATTTAATAAGTATATCAAGAGAATGAACTCGGAGCTGATATCACTTTTAAATCATAGTTGACTGAAGTGTGGTACTTTAGAATTTCTAAAGGTTATCGATATTCTCAATTACTCTATCATCTGATGTCAAAAATATGAGAATATTTGAAGATTTTCCCGCATAGTTGGGTTTCTATTTGTAGCATTAACTCACATACTATTACCAAATTGGAATAAATCAACGTAATCAAGTGTTTTATCACTAACGAATATTTCTTATACTTTGCGCCATTTTCAAGCGGCATATCTATATGACGATAATATCTGAAAGCAGTGATATGGATATGACTTTATTTGCGTTAATCCAAATCGATTTGCGACTTGGTGAAAATCCATGTTCCGAACATTCGATCAAATATTTTTCAACTGGAATTTTAATGATTTTTGTATCAATGATTAAAACATCCTCCAGTAGGAATGAATGCTCTTCAAATCTGATTAACAGGCCCACATATGACAGGTGTGTGTCCGTATCAACAACGATATTTTGTTTTAAAAAATGACTGTACATATTGCCGATCTAATTATAGGTTTTCAGGTCAGTAAAATTCGATGTCAAAATTTAATCCCTGTAGATGTCATGTCAACGTACAAGATTCAAAGGTAATATGAATTCAGGTGTAATAATAAAACCTGATAAACTTATGAGCATCTATTTGCCTGTCTTCCTTTTTAAAAGTGAGTAATGAAGAACCAGGAATCTTGATGGATTTATCTTCGGAGCAAGCACCGCGAAAAGCTTTACTATATCGCAATTTTATACCGGTTCGGCCATCATAATTATAGATTTCCCCAATGCGCGGAGAGTCGTTGGTTTCAATGGCAGGTGGATTTTATATTAGATCCCCGCGAATCGTTTGAGAGGCTCCAAAAACTGAGGTATTATTCAGGCTTTCAATCGGATTGTTATAATTCACGTCGGCAACACTTTCAGATCCTATCTGATAGTTATAGACTCCATTAAGAATTAGATTTGTATTCTTCAAAATCCCTATATTTCAAAAACTAATGGAAATTGGTAGAATATTTGCCATTTCCAGGGAACGAATTTGGAATGTTGAGGAAATTTAAATTGGAACTGACTACTACACTACATGCTCTGCAAGCGATCGGTAATTGAATTCCTTATCTCCTGTTTAGATTCTAACGGCAGTATGACGACAAATTCTGAACCATGCTTTGCCTGACTTGTAGCATATATAGACCCACGCATTCTGGTGACGATACTCTTTGCCTTAGTTAGTCCGATACCCGTACCATCCATGTAGGGACTCGATAGAAGCCTTTTGAATGGAGTAAAAATCCACTCCACAAAATCTTCATCGAATCCCCTGCCGTTATCTTTGAACTTAAGTTTGACGAGATCATTGACTATTTGGCTCGAGATATGAACTTTCGGAGGTATTCCATCCTGATGATACTGAAGACCATTCTCTAATAAGATGGAAAAGAGTCTTTTTATTTGATTTTCATTAGCATTAATACTTGGCAAAGCATCTTTGGTGATACGTCCCTGTGTTTGTTTCATTAGACTGCTGATATTTGCAATAACCTGGTCGGCAACTTGATTAAGATCAATCTTGATCTCGTCTCGTCCATCAGTGTCTGTTTTTATTCCGTTTATCGATGTCAATGCTTCTATTTGACTCTTCATAAATTCGATCGATTTATCAATCCGCTTTAGGTAATTCAACTCCTTTTCCGAGCCGTTATTCTCCAGCTCCATCTTGAGCAAGAGAGCTGAAGAGCTTATCAACTGCAAGGGAGTTGACACATACCCAGACACTATTTCCGTAAACTCCAGTATACTTCTATTTGTATTTTCTAAATCAGTGAAGGTTTTTTTGAGTTCATAAAGGGTACTCTGTAACTGTTTTTTTTGTAGGTGTAATTCTAAGAAAACGCTAACTTTGCTCTTGAGAATATGGCTATCAAATGGTTTCGTTAGATAATCGACAGCACCACCTTTATAACCTTTGAATTCAAATTTTTCATCTTTCGCGATTGCTGTAACAAATATGATGGGAATATGCCTGGTATCTGGATGACCAAGGATCAAAGATGCTGTTTCAAAGCCATCCATTTCTGGCATCTGAACGTCCATAAGAATGAGGAAAAAATCATGAACGTGTGCTACTTCCAAAGCCTGTTGTCCAGACATTACGTCGACAATTTCAAGATCTAACGGTTCTAAACTCCTTTTGTAAACACGGTGATTATTTGGATGATCATCGACGATCAGTATTTTAGATTTAGTTCTATTCATAATTTCCCGCTTTATTTTTTTTTGGGTAACACATCTCATATGGAAAAATTTCTATCGGCTCTTGGCATAACCGGAAACTCTGCTCGCTCTGGATCTTGAACTAACGTGAAACCTCCTTACTCTTTCATCGTTTTTAGTCCATGACTCTTGCCTGCTGATACTCTCCCGACGATAATCGCTTCATACAGTTATCTTTTTCCTGTAAATACGTCCTTTTTTATAATGCTCTGTAAATGCGTCAATTACCCCCGTGAAATCCAGGGTTTCTTTATCGCCGAGAACAAGAAAACCTCGATGAATGAGTGTGTTCTTTAATAGGTTCAGTACTCTACTCTGTAATTTTTTGTCAAAATAAATTAATACGTTACGGCATAAGACCAGATGCATTTCGGCAAAGCCGCTGTCTTTCACAAGATTATGATTGGCAAAAGTAATCTTTTTTTTAAGAGACTCTCTTATCTTTGCTGAATTATATTTAGCCTGGTAATAATCGGCAAAGGATGCTTTACCCCCTGCAGCAATATAATTCTTAGTGAACTGCGTTATTTGGGCTGCGGGATATATTCCCTTTTTGGCGACTTCTAGTGAGTGATTATTAAAGTCAGTAGCGTAAATTTGCGTTTTTCCTAACAATTCTTCTTCTTCCAGAAGGATAGCCATGGAATAAACTTCTTCACCAGTCGCGCAACCAGCATGCCAGATGTTAATTCTCGGGTATTTTCTTAATTGCTCACAAACAGATTGTCGTATTGTATCGAATACATGAGGATCACGAAACATTGCCGTAACAGTGATGGACATATCTTTAAGAAATATGTCAAAGAAATCAGTATCATGCATGATTTTAGGTATCATATCCGATATACTTCCAAGCCCCAAAAGTTGCACTCTATGTTTAATTTTCCTTTCCAGGGTGGCTCTTGCATAATTTCTGAAATCGTAGCCGTAGCAAAAAAAAATTGCATCCAACAATTGAGTTACTTCAAAATTTTGTGTTTCATTTTTCTTCATGATCGTTTGAATAACCAAATTCGAAGAAGAGACAGCAGCTTCCCAAAGTCTATGGGTTTTGTTAAATACTCGGACGCTCCTGCATCAAGTGACTTTTGGCGATCTTCGGTCATCGCTTTGGCTGTGAGCGCAATAATGGGAATATTTTTATGTTCGGGCATTTTGCGAATGCGTCTGGTCGCTTCGTATCCATCCATGACCGGCATCATAACATCCATAAGCACCAGTTCGTAAGAATGGTCTTTTCTCATAATTTCCACCGCTTCTTGTCCATCCTTGGCCATTTTTACCGAAAGACCAACATCAATTAGTTGTTTTGATAGAGCATAGGTGTTTCTCATATCATCATCGACTAATAATATCTTTCGGCCGTTGAGCAACCCATCCTCATCATGGAGCATGCGGATTACTTCTTTTTGCTTGTCATCAAGCTTCGATTCGACAGTATGCAGAAAAAGGGAAACGTCATCCAATAAGCGCTCGGGTGAACCGGCTCCTTTAACAACAATTGAAGAAGAATATTTATACAGCTCTTTATGTTCTTCGTCTGTGATTTCTCTACCGGTATAAACGATGACAGGGGGCAAATCACCTGCCCCATTTTCATTTATGTTCTTTAGTATGTCAAAGACACGCATATCTGGAAGGCCAAGGTCTATAATTACACAATCACATCGATTCGAATGAATTTCAAAACAGTCTTCTTTCCCGATCCCGACATATTTAAGATTAGTGTGGCTGTCTTCCAGAATTCCGCTGATCTCGTGCCTACTATCTCCATCATCGCCAATGATAAGAATGTTCTTGACAGCAGTTTCCACAAGTCTACTAATTTCATTCAGAACAGAATTTAGTTGGTCTTCATTGACAGGTTTTGTTAAATATCCGATTGCCCCTTGTAAACGGGTTTTACATTGCTTCTCATCATGGGCGGAGATAACCTGTACCGGAATGTGCCGTGTTTTAAGACTGAATTTAAGCTGATCCAATACCTCATATCCGTCAATGTCAGGCAGTCCGACATCTAATAATATGCCATTCGGCTCATACTCCTGAGCAAGCAAAATTCCTGATCGGCCATCACCCGCGACAATACATTTGTAGCCATTATCTCTGCCGTGATCATACAGGATTTTGGCAAATTTTTTGTCATCATCTACTATGAGAAGGGTTTTGTCTCCTTGATGAATATTCGTGCGGTCATCTGGAATATATTCAGGGATAGAATCGGTAGTACCAAGGCTGTTCTCCCTTGGGCTAGTGAGATTTCCCTCAACATGTCGCTTTTCTGGGACAGATGGCGAAATTTCAACCTTTGTTTGGTCGAGGGAGTCCTGGTCTAACGTTATTGGTATGAAAAGCGTGAAAGTACTTCCCAAATTTTGAGAACTTTTTACCTGTATTTCTCCTCCCAGAAGTCGGGAGAGGTCCTTTGATATGGTCAGCCCTAAGCCCGTACCTCCATATTTACGGCTGGTTGATCCATCCTCTTGCTGGAATGTTTCAAAAATAACTTGTTGTTTGTCTTCTGGAATACCAACACCGGTATCCATAACAGCAAAACCAATTGATGTATTTGCTGTCAGATTACTGTGCCTAAAAATGACTTCAGGTCCGGGCTGCATAACGTTTAAGGTAACGGTTCCGTTATCCGTGAATTTCATTGCATTGGCAAGCAGGTTTTTGAGGATCTGTTGCAATCTTTGAATGTCACTCTTTATGGTTACCGGTAGATTATCATCTATGTCTATTTCGAAAGCCAGATTCTTATCGGCCGCAACTGGATCAAATATTTTGCGCAGGCTGCCGGTAACCGTACCTATATTAACATCTTCAATTGTAACACTGAGCATTCCGGCTTCGATCTTTGAAAAGTCCATTATATCGTCAATGAGTTTCAGAAGGTCGTTTCCACCGTCATAGATAACTTTTGCATCTTCCACCTCGCTTTTATCAAGGTGCCCCTTTTTATTATTAGCCAGAGCCTGTGAAAGTAGAAGTAGGCTGTTAAGAGGAGTTCTAAGCTCATGGCTCATATTCGCCAGGAACTCTGATTTGTATTTACTGGCCAATGCCAATTCCCTCGCTTTAATTTCAACGTCCTCCTTCGCTGCCTCAACCTTATCATTTTGCTGTTTCAACAGCTTTTGTTTTACCACGAGCCCTTCATTCAAATCTTTCAATTCTTCGCTCTGCTCCTCTAATTCATTTTGGGAACTCTTCAACAGCTGTGTTTGTTCTTCCAGATTTTCATTGGCGGCTTTGAGCTGTTCTTGTCGATTTTGTAGTTCTTCTGCTTGTCTTTGGGTTTGTTCTAACAGGTCCTTCATCAATCGCCGTTCTATAACGGATGAAATCTCTACAGCAATGCTTTCGGAAAGCAGCTCACACAAGGAAATATGTATGTCCAGAATCGGCGAGAACGACCCAATTTCCAGTACAGCTATTACCGAGTTCTTATGGATTACCGGAACTACCAGAATGTTCTGCGGTACTTCGTTGCCAAGACCTGACTGGATGCGAATATAGTTGTCCGGAACATCGGCAATGAGTATGCTGTTTTTTTCAAGTACAGCTTGGCCGATAAGGCCTTCACCTGGCTTAAATTGGCTGGCCAGATCTTTTCGCTGAACATGTGCATAACTGCCCATGAGCCTGAAAGTGTGATCCTCATCGGCAACATAAATAATGGCCACCTGAATCCTGAGGTAATCGGCTATCCAGGAAACCACGTTCTTGCAAAGGGTCTCTAAATCGTAGTCGCCTCGAAGTTTTTCAGCAAGTTCTGTCTGCCCGTTTTTTAGCCAACTTTCTATTTCATTCTTCTTCATCGTCTCCTCAAGTCGCTCGGTCATATCATTTATGGATATGGCAAGTAGATCATGTTCGCTCTTCACAACCACTTTCGTCTTGAGATCACCCGCAGCAACTGCTTGCACAGTATTGGCAACATTTTTCATGGTCAGCACCATAGCATCAAATGATAATGCCAATTCGCCTATTTCATCACTGCTTTCAATTCCAGATATAACCTCTAAGTCACCTTCCTTGATCCGATTTGACGCCGCCAAAAGATTCGAGACTGGATTGGTAACGCCACTTGTGATTAACTGTCCCAGAAACGTGATAATGATGACCGATAGAAGTGTCCCCCATACTATAATGTTTTGCGCAACAAGGACAGATTTCGCAGATTGTTTCTCGCGTTTGGCCAACAAATCCATTTCTTCGCCAACAAAGTCATGTTCAATAGTGCGAATTTTATCAACAATATCTTTGCCAATACCGGCTTCTATCAGTGCGATCACATCCTCCATTTTTTCAGCATTATTCATTTGCTGGCGAATGCGAATTTTCACCTCAATGTTATTTTTTATCCAGGATTTCTCAAATGATCGGATCCGTTGAAGACTTGCCTTTGCAGCAGTAGGGTCATATGAATTTCTCACCGATAACTTCAACGATTTCAGGTGTCTTGCGAAGGCGGCTTTTCCTTTTCGAAACAGGACGAGATAATAATCATCTCCGGTGACCATAAATCCACGTTGACCTATTTCCATGTCCGCAATATCTTTCGATATGGCACGGACGATATTTTCTTTGTCCATTTCTTCAGCCAAACGGAAGACATCTCTGAGATCGCCTAGCTCTGCACGAACCTTGTCAATAATGTTTTGACTAGTGGTTGTGGACACCATCTTCTCTATTTCTGAAAATTGCTTTCCCACGATGTCTACCTGCTTACGCTGAAAGATTTCATTTCCAACCGTATCCTCCAGCCAGCTTTCGATCAAGACTTCAAGGTTTGAAGTATGTTCTTCTACCCAGGTTCTGTCATAGGCAGAATCGACAATGCGAGTGAGTTCATCTATATGCTGCTGGAAAGAAATCTGCCTATTTTCAAAGCGCTTAAGAAACTCAGCTCTGCCCGTTATTAGAAATCCCAATTCACTAGTTTCCATGTCCACGAGGTCCTTGCCGATTGCTGTTACCAACTTGCTGGCATGGAAATTATTTACTTTTTCAAAGGAATACTCAAGACTTGCAAGCTCTTTTTTCAACGGATTCTGATTTTTGTCCTTTACATCTGAAACCAAAATATCTTGAAGCTCTTTCTCTAATTTACTGCCAGCAGTTATATTTCTTCGCGATGCAATCTCCGGCGTAGCCGCTTTGTCAAACCACTGCGACACAAGATTTTCTATTTCGATTAAGCGTTCCACCTGAATGGGGTTATCCTCAACCAATTTCTTTGCCTCATTGATCTTAGCATTGATGGTCGCCCTAGCCTTGGTATACGGTTCAAGAAAATCGTCTTTGCCGGTAATTAAAAATCCTCGTTCACCAGTCTCCATGTCAATAAGAAGTTTCCCAATCTGTTCGGCTACTCTTACTGCACGATGAGTGTGTTCTACCCATGATTTGTTATCTATCAGATTGCGCATTTGATTATATGATAGGATTCCGAGAAGAACCAGAATACCCACAGATAATCCGAGTAATATGGCCATCTTTATTTTTAACGAAATATTTCTAAATTTCATGGCGATGTAGTCCTCTGTTCATTTTTGTGATTTTCCGTGTCCTGAAGTCTCAATTTTAAGAATGAATTAGGCTGGCAGCAACAATTAGTTAAGGCGGTATGGAATTAGACAGATGGCCCGTATCAGATCATCTACTCGAATATTATATTGGCACATTTGGCATTCTAAAATGTGGGCAATAATAGGTAAACTTTTTCAAGTGACTCCCAAGAGATTTAGCTCATTTGAGATACCGATTAATGACTTTATTAAGTTCGTTTACGTTAAACGGCTTAGCTAAACTTCCAGTGAAACCCACTTCTATTGCTTTATTTATGGTGTTTTTGTCTATGCTAGCAGTTAAGGCAATAATTGGTATTTCGGCAAACTCAGGGAGAAGCCTAAGTTGTGCTGTTGCATCAAATCCATTCATGACTGGCATTTGTAAATCTAGCAAAATAAGCTCTGGTATGAAGGTTTTTGCTGCTTCTATGGCTTCACGTCCATTTATTGCCGAACGGAATTGTAGACCGTTGCTCTCTAATACGTCAATGATGAGTTCGCGATTCAGATCAATATCATCCACCACTAATACGCGACGACCTATGAGATGAGGAGGACGAAAAAAAACATTTTCAACTCCGGATTTTTTCTCTTCCAATGGTCCAACGATGATTGGCAACGTAAACCAAAAAATACAGCCTTTTCCTAAAGTGCTTTTTACTCCAATTTCGCCCCCATGAAGTTCGACCAATCGTTTTGATAGAGCTAGACCAATCCCGGTACCGCCCAGGTTTTCGTCGCGAATTCGATCCTCCTGGTAGAATTCAGAAAAAATTTTCCCCAAGTTCTCTTCTTTGATCCCGATTCCGCTATCAATAACTTTGAAGAGTGCGGTGTCCTTTCCATTTATTTCACCACTGATCAGGATTCGTCCTTTCTCAGGGGAATATTTTATGGCATTTGATAATAGATTAAGGATTATCTGCTTAAATTTTCGTAAATCAGCTGTCAGTAAGCTTAGTGAATCTGCGATTTCTAAATCGACGACTATTTTTTTATTGTGAATCTGAATACCCATCATATCGATAACGGCGCGTATTTTGGAGAGAGGTTGAAATTTCTTCAATATCACCGTTGAGTCACCTCCATCAATTCGTACAAATTCAAGAAGATCACTAACCAGTTCAAGTAAATGATTTCCGCTTTTGGAGATATTTTTTAAGTAGTGTAGATGTTTTGGATTCATTTGACTTTTGTGACGATTTTCCATCAATTGGGCAAATCCAAGTATTCCCGTCAGAGGTGTCCGTAACTCGTGGCTTATTGTTGATAGAAAACGGTTTTTATGATTATTGGCATCCTCTAACATGATATTAGAGGCTTTTAATTCTTTGATTTTATCGTTTAATTCCTGGGTGCGGTTTTTTACCTGGATCTCCAAGTCTTTGCGTGCCAGTAAAAGTTGATCCATCATCTGTTTTTTTTCACTGATATCGAGAAAGGTAACCACTGCGCCGGTAATCTCGTTGTCCTTATAAATTGGATTTGACCAGAGTTCAACCGGGAATTGACTGTTATCTTGACGTTGAAAAGAATGGTCATGTAAATGAATTTTGCGACTTTCTATAAATGAGTTTAAAATCTGACAATTTACTCTGCCACAGGATTTGCCATTGCCAGAGATATGAGGAACTAATTCGTGCATGTCTTTTCCAGCTAGTTCATCATCGTTCTCGTACCCTAAAAATTGCATACAGGCATTATTACAAAATGTAATTTTTCCATCAAGGTCAATTCCAAAAATCCCCTCTGCTGTTGAGTTCAACAGTAATTTTATTCTTTCTTCGCTGTCACGGAGTTGACGTTCCATGCCGTGCTTATAAAGCGCTGTTTCGATTGAGGTTTGAAGCATTGTTTCATTAAATGGTTTTGGCAGATAGCCAAACGGTTGTGTTCTATTTGCACGGTCCATGGTTTTTTTGTCGGTGTGCGAGGTTAGATAGATAACCGGTACATCAAATTTACACCGCAAAACATCCGCGGTTTCTACGCCGTCCATTTCTCCCTTAATTATGATATCCATCATCACGAGGTCCGGACGAATATCCGCAACTATCCGAAGCGCTTCACTGCCATTATCGACGACTGCCGGCACCTCATATCCAAGGGATGACAATCGGCTTTCTATGTCCATTGCGATAAGACTTTCGTCTTCTACAATTAAAATTTTTGGCATTACCATTTTTCATTTCCTTGTTTATTAAATACGTACAAAATTTTTGTTGAGGTTTTAAAAATAAGTCAAGCTCTAACCATTTAACTGGTAATATGTTGTTGATCATCGTTTGCAAATATTTCAATGTTGGTCCTAAAAAATAAAGAGCATTATGATAGCCAATACATGTGCCTGTAATTGTAATATTCTATGATTTATTGGTTTATGCATTTTATTACTGCCTTAGTTGGTCTCAAGCAGGTGTAACAAAATTGATAGTGTTGTCGACCGGATTGCCAAGATTGAAAAAGCCTAAAATAGTTAATGAAATTTATCATGTTTGCCATTCCCTATCGGTATATTTAATTTCGTCAAATTCATTTTCATATCTAAATCCATCGTTAAAACTAAATTTGGATTTTCCATCCAATTGTTTCGTCAGACCCTGTACAATGCGCAGCCCCAATGAATCAAGTTGGTTAATATCAATTTCTTCAGACATACCAACTCCATTGTCACCAATACAAAGATGGAATCTGCCTTCATCCCCCATAGACAACTTGACATAGATTTCAGGGTTTTTGTTTGAAATTTGACTAGCGGTAGGGAACGCATGTTTTAATGAATTGGATACCAGCTCATTAATGATCAGTCCACAGGGAATTGCGGTTTCTATGTTTAGATTGATGTTGTCAATTTCAATTTTGAAATCGACGGCGATTCCAGGCTGTATTCGGTAAGATTGAGATAGACCTTGTACGAGGCTGTTCCCGTATTCTGAAAAATTTATTTTTCCTAAATCGTCGGATTTATACAGTTTTTCGTGAATAAGAGCCATGGTTTCAACCCTTGCCTGGCTTTCCATAAATAACCCACGGTAAGTCTCGTCAGTTATTCGGTTTGACTGTAGACGAAGCAGGCTTGAAATCACCTGGAGGTTATTTTTCACTCGATGATGGACTTCTTTAAGTAGCATTTCTTTTTCACGAAGTGATTTTCTAATCTTTTCTTCTCCATCTTTAAGGCTGGTAATGTCGGTAAATGTGCCGACAAAGCCATTTACGTGGTTTGAAATATCACGAGTTACGGTAGCCTGACCTATTACCCAACAGTCTTTTCCGGTCGTATTACAAAAACGGAACTGGGATTTGAAATTCACTTGATTTTTTATAGCTGAATTCCATGCCCTTAATACATTTGTCCGATCGTCTGCGTGTACAAAACTGATCCACATGTCACTAAAAGAGGAACTGGATTTAGCCCCTAAAATGTGTTTGAACTGAGGATTGGTAAAAATAAACTTTCCCGATAAATCTGCCTGAAAAATCCCGACGGGTGACTCCTGAGCAAGGGTTTGAAATCGAGCTTCACTTATTTGCAGTGCTGCGACCAAATCTGTCAGTTGATCTCGATGTTTAGCCAGTTCTATAGAAAATGTTTCAGCCTTATCTCTTTCTTTGACCAGCTCGTTATCTCGGGATTCAATCTGATCCAACATATAATTAAATCCATCAATCAGTACACCCATCTCACCTTCGTAATTTCTTTTATCTACCCTAAGTGAATAGTCGTTTTTCTTTGAAATTGTTGTGGTGATATCAGTCAACGATACTATGGGGTCGGAAATTATCCGCTGTAACTTTTTGGATAAAAAATATGCTAAAGTGGATGATAAAAGCATAATCACTACAATAGCCAAAATTTGTTGTCGTATCACCTTATACATACCCACAAGATCTTTTTCGATATAAATCTTACCGATTAATTCTTCCTGTAAGATGATTGGCTTGGCCATTTGAAGGGTATTTGAAGTAAAATTGTGACCGTGGTCAATATTCTTTGGGGGAACGTGATTTGTATTCGTTTTTGATAAATACGATGTAAATAACTGCCCTTTTTTATTGTAAATAGCTGCATATGAAATGGTTGGATCTTCTATTAATTCATTCAAAATCTTTTGGGCGTCTTTTTCTTCCTGGAATTCAAGGGAATAAACAGAGGCATTTGCTAACATCTTAGCTTGAATAGTAAGATCGAAGGTGATTTGGTCACGTAAGCTAATCATTTGAAAAACCATGAGTGCGATGCCCGCTATTATAAAGGAAGTCACACAGGTCGTCATTGTTAAAAATGTCAACTTTTGGTTAATTGTATTTAATCGGCTGTACATAGTTTAATAAATCATTTGTCTTTGAATTAAAACTGGTCGGTTCTGACGACCTATATTTTGCGGAGAATTATGAATGTAATGATTGCATAAAGGTTTCAAAAAATATCGGGTGTTAGTCACGAATCACTTTTCGTGCGTATCTAAGTAAACGGCTATCGATTTTCAATCCTACATTTTTAATTGAATTTAGATTAACATCAAACCTCAACTTCCCATGTTCTATGAACAAGTAAATCA
This sequence comes from Verrucomicrobiota bacterium, assembly GCA_021772675.1. Taxonomy (GTDB): domain Bacteria; phylum Verrucomicrobiota; class Lentisphaeria; order JABSQK01; family JAJFLO01; genus JAJFLO01. Next base: position 14,703 of record JAJFLO010000465.1, read on the forward strand.
TTCCATTGTCTTCTAAAAAGTATTTTCTGTCACTAACTGCTAGTACAGGATGATCTGTTAGTCTTTGGGCAATCTTTCTTGTATTTCTCTTTTCGGAGTCGGAAATAAATAGCAGTTGACAATCATGTAATTTTTGCCCTTGTTTAAATCGGCCAAAGCGTTTTATGACAACTTTTTTCCCGGCAATTCGGATATCTTCGACCGGATTGAAATAATTCTCAAATGGATCGTCTCCGACAATTCCAATGCGAATGGTATCATCATTGGTAATTCGTTGAGGCCAACTCACGAACTTCAGGAAACTTACCAGAAATACCGCTTTTAATTTGTATTCAGGTTGAATTTTTTCTTTGCCGTAAGAGGAAATAGGCAATAAGATCACCAGGAAAAGTAATGAATTTATATATTTCATTAACGATTTCTTATATTGGTGTCGTCTATAGTGCAAAATTTGGGTTGTCAGATTTTTATTTAACATTTTTTACTTCAAAAAAAAGATATTTCCTATTCAGGTTCAGCTTTGTGGCAGAACGATAAAGGAATCACTTATCTCTTAAGTTAACGGCATTGGAATGTCACCGAATATTCAGGGACTGGGGTATTAAACCTCGAGCTTCGCAATAAATTTGTTTTCACAATTTTCATCTCGCTTTAAAACTTCATCGCAACTTTCACATACACCGCCCGGCCGGAGCGAGATTGTATGGCGTTCACCAGTGCTGGACTTGGTGGTTGTGATCCTGATATTTTTTCATCTAACAAATTGAAGCCGTAGATAGAGAAATCGACACCCTCGGGTATGAATGGAATAAAATGATTTACCTCAAAGATGAGATTGATGGTCAGTAGGTGGTAGCTATCAGGGTTGGGGTTAGTTGACGCTGTTACTGCATGTGTCGACGAGCTGCCTACATAACGGTCAAACACATCTAAACTGATACCATCCCATCCGGTATAGGTAAACCCTGCCTTGGCTATCCAGTTAGGCGTAGCAAATACGTCCTGCACACCAGTTGCACCTTCACTTTCCTGATAGCTGTATGACCCCCGAATTTTCCAATGGGCATTGATAGTAGCCTCACCTTCCAGCGTGAGACCAAGTGCATCGATATCACTACCATTGATATAGTTAATGCCATTTATATCAAATAATGTACCGATGGTATTTTCATGGTGGCTATCGAACAATGTCAGCGCTCCAAAATAGCTTGTATTGCGATAGGTAATCTGTGCGTCAATCGTACTGACTTTCTCTGGTATTAGGTCAGGATCACCAACAACAAGACCGGGGGCATTGATAAATTGCTCGGTTGGATAGGGCGAGCGAAAGGCTTCTCCATAAAGCAATTTACCTCCCCAATTCTCATTAAATTGCATGGTTGCTCCTACGCGTGGTGAAAAATCCCCCTTCGCACCCTCGGAATCATTAAACTGCACGCCGGCCACTAGTTTTAACCGGCCTATCGGCGTATAATCCATTTGCGCGTATGCACCGAGACGTGTGGAATCCCAATTTAGTACATTCAGTAAATCATCCCCGATAAGCCGCTGGTATGTACCGCCTGCCATCAGGTTCACATTTTTCGATAATTTTCCATCCAGTGACAGCTCACCCAACCAATCATTACCATCAAGACGCACAATCTGTGTATAGCGTTGCTTCCACCCGGTATGCGCACCATTGATTTTAAGTGTCCAATCATCCGAAATGTTGTGGGTATAGCCTAAGTCAATCATGCGTTGCTTAAACCAGCTATCTTGAAACGGGAATGCATTGGGCACCTGAATTTGATCTTGTGCAAGGTAGCCTTTCATCACATTTAAGGTGAAGCCTTTATAATCCGCATTTAATACGAAATTTGCGTTAGTATCCGCGCGTTTATCTGAGCCAAAGGCACCGGCAATGTCATTCCCTGAGACTTTAAAACCATCGCTTTCTCTAAGCAAAAAGGCAGAGGAAACATTGTAGTCTTCTCCAGCAGAGCCAGCGTAATATTCTGTGCCGCGGGAGTTGAAGCTTCCATAACTAATAGATGCCTGGCTTTCTAGTTTTTCTTGTGCTTTTTGGGTGATGACATTCACTACACCGCTATAGGCATTTGAGCCGTAAAGCACCGAGCCAGGTCCACGTATCACCTCTACACGCTCAACAATGCTCAAGGGTAACGTGCGTAGCGGTATAAAATCAATTGAACCACTAACGCCCTCACGGACAGGACGGCCGTTTAATAATATCAAGGTATGATAATTACCACTAGTAGGAGAATCACCGCGAATGCCAATGGAATGCTCACCAAAATGTGCGTTATGTTGACCGAACACGCCCGGCATCCGCTCCAACGCTTCCATCAAAGTACGTGCACCGGATGCACGAATTTCGTTCCGGGTCAGCACATTAACTACGCTCGGAGCATCGGAGATTTCCTCAGAGCGTTTCGAGGCCACTGTTATGGTCAGAAGCTGCTTCAAATCCATTGCCCAAAGCTTATCCTGCTCCGGGTCTGCATCCTGCGCCAGAGCAGGCGCGGCGGATAAACATACCAATATCGCGGTGGCTAATAATAATTTTTTCATCTCTCTCCTTTTCTTGATGGCGGTTAAAACTTCACACTCAACTCTACATACCTGAAGTTTTCATTGAATTAAGTTAACTATGAGATTTTACCTCGAAATATAGTTAACCTATTTTTGTTTTATTGAAATAACCGTTTAGGTTATTATTGAGTTCAAATGGTTATCCCAAACTTAGCAAATCGTATTGTTACGTCATAATCATAAAGATTTCAGGTACATACACCGCCCGGCCGGAGCGGATGGTGTTCAGATTGCTGCGCGCCAATTCCGGGAAGTGCACGTCCTCATCCAGCAAATTATCAACATAGATTGAAAAAGTAGTGTTGGACATCCGCGACCTCCTTGTGACTTCCTTCATATCAATATTGATTTTGACTGTCAGCCAGTTGTACGCTTCGGCATAGGGATTTAACCCGCATTTCTCACAAGAAAACTCTTACAACTTTGAATTAGGCAGTATTTTCGACAGTAACTTGATAGTATAGGAATTTGTATTGTAAGTTGTTGTTATTGCTGAAAAAGTACATAATCAGTGAAACCATTGTCATGGAGGAGTCTGAGTTTGTAGTCCCGTCTTTAGGCGGAAGTTTTAACGACGCTTCAGCGAGTGCTACTTTTGACTCGCTAAAGCTCATCTGAGGCTTCCGTCTAAAGACGGGACTACAAACCTTACCCCGTCCGAGTTTTTCGTTGATTTGATTGTATAAACACTTGTATTTTGAGTTACAATTGATGTGAGACAAAAGCTCCGGCATAGCCGGTTAAGTTCATCGACTATCCTCCTCGTACAGTTAGTACGATTGTGGGATTCAACCATCGCAACACCCGAAACTAAAACCTAATAAAATGTTTCACAACGATTTCTTGTGAGAAATAGGGGTTAATACGAACACACCCGGTTTAAACTCTTCATGTTTGTCCGTATCTGAAAAATGTAATAGCATTATGATAGCCAACACATGCGTATATTTATGTAATATGCTATTGTTTAATTGTTTGCGAATTTTATAATTGCCTTTATTTATTTCAGGTGGGTGTGATAAAATTGACAGTGTTGTCAACCAGATTGCCAAAATTGAATAAGCCTAAAGTAGCTAATGAAATTTATCATGTTTGCCATTCCCTATCGGTATATTTAATTTCGTCAAATTCGTTATCATATTTAAATCCATCATTAAAACTAAATTTGGATTTTCCATCCAATTGTTTCGTCAGGCCTTGTACAATGCGCAGCCCCAATGAATCAAGATGATTAATATCTATTTCTTCAGACATACCAACTCCATTGTCACCAATACAAAGATGGAATCTGCCTTCATCCCCCATAGACAACTTGACATAGATTTCAGGTTTTGTGTCTGAAATTTGACTAGCGGTAGGGAACGCATGTTTTAATGAATTGGATATCAGCTCATTAATGATCAGTCCACAGGGAATTGCGGTTTCTATGTTTAGATTGATATTGTCGATCTCAATTTTGAAATCAACGGCGATTCCAGGCTGTATCCGATAAGATTGAGATAGACCCTGTATGAGGCTGTTCCCGTATTCAGAAAAATCTATTCTTCCAAGATCATTGGATTTATATAGCTTTTCGTGAATAAGAGCCATGGTTTCAACCCTTGCCTGGCTTTCCATAAATAACCCACGGTAAGTCTCGTCAGTTATTCGGTTTGACTGTAGACGAAGCAGGCTTGAAATCACCTGTAGATTATTTTTCACTCGATGATGAACCTCTTTAAGTAGCATTTCCTTTTCACGAAGTGATTTTCTAATCTTTTCTTCTCCATCTTTAAGGCCGGTAATGTCGGTAAATGTGCCGACAAAGCCATTTACCTGGTTTGAAATATCACGAGTTACGGCGGCCTGTCCTATTACCCAACAGTCTTTTCCTGTCGTACTACAAAAACGGAACTGGGATTTGAAATTTACTTGATTTTTTATAGCTGTATTCCACGCTTTCAATACGTGTGTCCGATCGTCTGCGTGTAAAAAACTGATCCACATGTCACTAAAAGAGGAACTGGATTTAGTCCCTAAAATATGTTTGAACTGAGGATTGATAAAAATAAACTTTCCCGATAAATCTGCCTGAAAAATCCCGACGGGTGACTCCTGAGCAAGGGTTTGAAATCGGGCTTCACTTATTTGCAGCGCTGCGACCAAATCTGCCAGTTGATCTCGATGTTTAGCCAGTTCTATAGAAATTTTTTCAGCCTTATCTCTTTCTTTAACCAGGTCGCCATCTCTGGATTCAATCTGATCCAACATATAATTAAATCCATCAATCAATACACCCATCTCACCTTCGTAATTTCTTTTATCTACCCTAAGTGAATAGTCGTTTTTCTTTGAAATTGTTGTGGTAATATCAGTCAACGATAATATGGGGCCGGAAATTATCGGCTGTAACTTTTTGGATAAAAAATATGCTAAAGTGGATGATAAAAGCATAATCACTACAATAGCCAAAATTTGTTGTCGTATCACCTTATACATACCCATAAGATCTTTTTCGATATAAATCTTACCGATTAATTCTTCCTGTAAGATAATTGGCTGAACCATTTGAAGGGAATTTGAAGTAAAACTGTGACCGTGGTCAATATTCTTTGGGGGAATGTGATTTGTATTCGTTTTTGATAAATACGACGTAAATAACTGCCATTTTTTATTGTAAATTGCTGCATATGAAATAGTTGGATCTTCTTTTAATTCATTCAAAATCTTTTGGGCGTCTTTTTCTTCCTGGAATTCAAGGGAATAAACAGAGGCATTTGCTAACATTTTAGCTTGAATAGTAAGATCGAAGGTGATTTGGTCACGTAAGTTAATCATTTGAAAAACCATGAGTGCGATGCCCGCTATTATAAAGGAAGTCACACAGGTCGTCATTGTTAAAAATGTCAACTTTTGGTTAATTGTATGTAATCGGCTGTACATAGTTTAATAACTCATTTGTCTTTGAATTAAAACCGGTCGGTTCTGATGACCTATATTTTGCGGAGAATTATGAATGAAATGATTGCATATAGGTTTCAAAAAATATCGGGTGTTATTCACGAATAACTTTTCGTGCGTATCTAAGTAAACGGCTATCGATTTTCAATCCTACATTTCTAATTGAATTTAAATTAACATCAAACTTTAACTTCCCATGTTCTATGAATAAGTAAATCATTCCATCGTCTTCTAAAAAGTATTTTCTATCACTAACTGTTAGTGCAGGATGATCTGTTAGTCTTTGGGCAATCTTTCTTGTATTTCTCTTTTCGGAATCGGAAATGAATAGCAGTTGACAATCATGTAATTTTTGCCCCTGCCTTAATCGACCAAAGCGTTCTATCACAACTTTTTTTCCAGCAATTCGGATACCTTCGACCGGATTGAAATAATTCTCAAATGGATCGTCTCCGACAATTCCAATGCGAATAGTATCATTATTGGTGATTCGTTGAGGCCAACTCACAAACTTCAAAAAACTTACCAGAAAGGCAGCTTTTATTTCATATTCCGGACGAATTCTTTCTTTGCTGTACGATGGAATTGGAGACATTGTGGCCAGGCAGAATACCAGAATTGCAAATCGTTTTAGCCAATTTTGGTATTGATCTCGTTTAGGATGAAAAATGTTGTTGATGAGAGTATCCTTAATCATTTTTATATTTGAAAGTTGAGGTAATGTGTACTTTCCCCATCTAAGGAACTTGGAAAAAATAAATCATCCCATTTTGGCGCTTATCTTCATGCTGCATTTGACTGCGCCTCAATCGTAAAATCCTCGAAATAGGCATCTTATTTCTGTGGTTTTACTCAATCGTCACAGCCAAATCTAACACAAATCTATGGACAATCTGAGACAATTAATTTTTTCCAAGTTCCTAATTCAATACTAGTCGCAAAATCAATGCCGCTTTTTCCTTTGATTTTGCATGTAAATAATTCTGTAACATTGAGTTAATATTCGAGCATATCTATTACATAGAGTCGTTTAACTTTGTTAGGCGACACAAGATCATCAAAGCTGTAATATGGAAGTTTCGTTTTCTATACATCGATTTATATATTTATTTTTAATACTAGATAGAAAGCTCTACCGGAGTGTTGAGGGATCGATCGTGTTGACTTGCTATTAAAATCCGGAAAGTTGATTTCTTCGTCAAGTAGATTGTCCCCATAAATCGTCAATGTAGCGTCTGGTAGCGTATTTTTACGCAGTAAAGTTGGAATGTGTAAATTCATATTAAATGTAAGTAGATGGTAGGGGTCTGGCTTGGGATTTAAGCCAGATGCAGCCGGATTAACATCTTGTACTGACGTCGGATTACCAAAGTAAGAGTCAAACAGGCCCATAGAAAACCCTTTGCCAACGTCATAAGAAACACCAAGTTTAGCCATCCAGTTTGGCGTAAAGGTGACATCATCCACACCATTCTGATTTTTATTCGTCTGCCAACTAACAGAGCCGGATAGGCTCAAGCCATCCGTTAGCCTGGTTTTCCCTTCCAACTCCACACCTTGAGAAGTGATCTCTCCTAAATTTACCCATTCAAAGAAAGCAGGTCCCGTACTGGGAACAAATGTAATGATATCAGATATTTCGCTATAAAAGTAGGATAATCCAAAATAGGTATCAAGGGTTCTATAAAAAATTTGAGCTTCAGCCGTTTCAATAATTTCAGGTTTGAGATCTGGGTTAGCTGAAATGAATGCGTTTTGGAAAAAATTTTCAGCTCCAAATGGAGCTCGAAATGCTTCACCATAGCCGATTTTTAGACCCCAATATTGATCAAGGTTAACTATTGCCGAAAGTCTTGGGGAAAAATTTTGCTTAACCCCCGTGGGTTTGTTCCATTGCATGCCCCCGATTAATTTCACGCAATCGGAAAGTTGATAGTCTATCTGATTGTAGGCACTATACCACTGTGTATGAAAACCAATATCGTTAAGTAAGCCGTTATGCCATTCAAGTACCCCTCCGAAGGTTGTGTTCAATTTGTCACTAATTTTTCCCCTTAAAGTAAATTCAGCATGCAGATCATTTGTAGAATTGTTGTCTGTACCCTGTAGCGTACGAAGTCCGTTATGAGTGATATTTGTCTCACCCTGCCAAATATCGTTAATTTTAAGTATATACTCGGAATTAATTATCCAGCGTTTGAAGTCTGAATTTGATTTTCCAGAAGCAGAAGCAGAGTTAAAATTTGCGATCTCATCCTCTCCATAAAAAGCACTCAAAGTCAAATTGTTTCGGTGTGCCATTGCGAATACCCCCATGGTCTCATTATCTCGGTCAAAGTATCCATTTATAGTCCCGCCACCTGATGGTTGGCTATAACGAAAGCGCCAGCCCTTTGAATCTAGATGTGTAAATGCCACGAGTGATTCCCAATCGTCCCCGTATGCAGCAATCGTAGCATTTCCTACCTTTGTATTAAATGATCCATAACTTCCTGATAAACTGAGTGGTTGTAAGTCGCGGGCAGTTTTTGTGACAATATTTATAACTCCGGCAAATGCATTGCTACCGTAAAGTACCGAACCTGGGCCTCGGATAAACTCAATTCGCTCAATTATGTCAATTGGGAAACCTTGAAGCAGAGGTGAGTTGCTTCCGCCGTTAAGGCTATCGCGAAAGGGTTTGCCATTGATTAGGTAAAGGATATGGTTATCAAATTGGAACGTTGATTGACCCCGCAAAAAAACGGACATTTGAGGTGCATAATTGGAAGCGACAGATTGAAAACTGGTGGCTCGATTCAAAACATCGCGCAGATTACGTCCACCAAATTGTTTAATCTCCTCAGCAGTAATCACGGCGACAATGCCGGGTGCGTCTTCAAGTCTTTCAATACGTTTAGACGCCACCGAGATCTGCATAAGTTGATTTAAATCTAAATCAAAAACATTGTCGGTTTGGTGACTTTGAGATAATGTTGATGATGTTATAGCTGAAATCAGTAATAAAAGTATCCCAAATCTGAAGTGTTTCGAATGAATCAATTTCCTACGATTTTTCATTAGTTATCTCCTTTCTAAATTATTTCGTAGAGTTAGTTTATGCACAATTTGATCGGGGAGATGAGCCTGGATGTCAGCCGGCTCAAAAAAGCAAATTGAGGCTCATCCTGATGTGAAATAATTCTACAGAGATTTGATCGGAGAGTGCTTCAACGTGCCGCTTGATTCTAATTCAATATTCAAGATTTCGTTACTATGTTTTCAAGATAGTGACAAACGGTCTCCAGCAGGTCATACATATCAAATGGCTTTTCCAGAAGTTTGTCAAATCCGATATTAGTGCAACGTTTTGCCGTATGTTTATTATCACCCCCAGTGATTCCTATAATCGGCGTCATTCTAAAGTCTGGATGGAGTCTTAATCGTCTCGTTGCTTCATATCCATTCATCACTGGCATATCCAGATCCATAATAATTACTTCCGGTTGAAATAGTTCCGCTCGCTCAAGTGCTTCCAGACCGTTATTCGCCGTCTTTGTATTTAGATTATCTGCTTCAAGCAAACTTGTTATTAATGATCGGATTGACTCATTATCATCGACGACCAATATTCGCCGATTTTCGATAGTGACCGCAGATTGGCATACTTCATTATTCATAGATGTATAATTTTCTTATAGTTCACATCGCCTAAACATTCAGGCGAATTAATTTTGAAAGTGTTTCAGGATTTACTCCAGTAGATCAAAACGCATTCTTCTCCAGCATTTTAAATGCCAATCAGTTTTTCAATTTAATAAATCACAAAAATAAATTGAAAAAATATGAAAAATCATATCAGAATCTTCTGTCAGTTTTTAGGTTATGTGTTTAGACTTCAAGAAATGATTTAGTGCTATAAATTTCTTGTTTTGAGTTGGATAACGTTTGTTTCGTTTTTTATTTTGAGGATTTTTTTCGATAAATTACTCGATTTGCTAGGCACTAATTTGTTGTCGTATTTCCACAGGTTGCAAGAACTAGTGATGCAAAGGGGGGTAACAAATGTTACGGCACCGCAAGATAAGACATCATTTACGAACATATGATAGTGCTATTTCACCAACGGCTGTAGTCGAAACCATTAGTACCGTTTTTAATATAGGCCGACAGATTATCTATCAAATTCTATTCTGCATATATAAGACTTGTCCGAATATTTCTTGATGTTCGTTTGGTTTAGGTATTGCAGCAAAGCTGATAGTTTAGAAGTTACGGTGATTCTCTCACAACTAAACTGATGAGACTCATTGACATCGCCCGAAAGATGAACGGATTCGAATTTGTAGGTGGTTAGCCCGCTTTTCTCACCAACATGGTAACGAGAGGACATAAATTGGGTTATTTTAATATTTTACTGTGGGATAGAGACAGTGTGTCGAGATACACAAAATACAAAAGTCAAGGTAAAATGCTGAAGTAACGTGATATACGATCTCATATGTAGATACTTTGTAAGAAATGCGGGTTAGAAATTTTATTAAATGCTCTAATTCCACATGACAAATCCACTTCATTTTGGTTCTCTATGAATATTTGCTTTTTCATGAATTGTTCAGGTTTGTTAAAAAACATTCCATGATTGAAGTTGTTTGCAAAGGTTTTTTAGTTTTTCTGACAGGTGGTCGAACCTATGAAACTACGCCTACTGGTAACTTGCCCTTTTTCCTCCAATTTCAAGCTTTTAAAATCTATGGTGCCATCATTTAGAGTGGTAGAAACATCTGTAAGCGATTGACGTACGTGAACATCCAATGCATTGCTAATATAAACTAACATTGATGCCTGATATTCAGGTTCTATCCTTGGAAGCAAGATATGCCGTATATCAGTTTAGGACCAGAATAAATCGGGTCATGGGTGTAACAAATGTTACGATTAATGCATAGTGGAACTTGATGAGTGGAGGCGTGCAGGTAATTGATGAATCTTCAATAAACTAGCACAAACGTATAGACCCAAATGCAACTCTTCCACTGTTAACCTAGAAATTCCGGTTAATTGACTGTGATTTCAGAGATTGATCGATATCTCATTCATACTTTTGCGATCAATCTCTAAATTGCTGTCCATGAGAAGAATTTGTAATATGTAAATTACACACGATAATCCAAGACAGGGTCAAATTTGTTACACTCATTCGCATCCTCAACATTCTTTCCTGATATTTACAAAATACTAATCCACAGCAATTTAGTTAAATTAATGTACTAAACGGCCTTTAGAATGCTGTACCAAATTTGGGCAATGTTGTGAGAATAAGGTGCATCACTAGCAGACATTGTCTAACGAAGTGTCAACGTGAACATGTTCATTGCAATCTTGGCGTGATTGTCGTGGCAGCTATTTTAAACAGATGATATAACTATGCCAAAAGGGATTCCAATATATATAATAATGCTGATGTGCGGTATTATTTTGTGTCTCAATCAACCCAGTATCGCAGCAACAGATAATGTCGAGCCGACAAATTTGTTCACGCTGGATATTGAAAGTTTGATGCATGTTAAGGTATCGGTAGCGTCTAAACGCGATGAGAATATCTACGACGCACCCGGAGTTGTTAGTGTAATGACGGACACGGATATCGAACGCTTCGGAGCGAATAGTTTGTCCGACGTTATTGCACGCTTCCCCAATGTTTATAAGTGGGGATCGGAAGTCTTTCGTAATAATACCACCTCCATTCGAGGTCAAACATTGACACATGTCGATAATACCGTGCTGCTACTGCTCAATGGCCGCCCGATGCGCGAAAGTTTTGGCGGGGGTTTGAATCTTGCCATTTACGAATCGTTTCCTGTGGAAGCGATCAAGCGTATCGAGATGATCCGTGGACCTGGATCCGTGTTGTACGGCTCCAATGCATTCTCGGGCGTCATTAACATAATTACCAAATCACCAGCAGACGGGGGTGAAAATTATCAAGTAAGCTCTAGTTATGGTTCATTTAATACACAGGCATATCAGGTTGCGATGACGAAGCAGATTGGTGAGGTCGGTACCGTTTTCTCTCTCTCCTCACGCAATGAGGATGGTTGGAATTTTGCATTTACGGATGCCGCAGGAAACCATGGCGAGGAAAAACACGGCAATGACACGCATGGCGTTTTTATTCAATCAAAATATAAGGGGCTGACCCTAACTGGATTTGTCGGCTACTCACGGTACGATGAACTGGATACAGGTATGACACTTCCAGCATCGCAGCGACTGCACCAACGTCATTTTGTTGATGCACAATACGAACATCAACTCAGTGAGCGTTGGGGAACGACACTTAATCTTACCTTCAACAACTGGGAATCACAAAATAGTGAAGATGCCACTGACGGCTTATTCGAGATTAGCTTTAATGGTCAATTGACGGACGACATTGAGCTCGTTACCGGTGCCAGTATAGACCACCATAATTCAACTGTAACTGACGCTTCTACATCAAGACTTTCTACGAGTTATTATCTACAGGGAGAATATAGGGTATTAAATTGGTTGACGTTAGTTGGCGGATTGCAACTAAATAAACCGGATGATATTGATCTCGATCTTTCACCGCGGCTGGGCACTATCATACGATTCAATGAAAACTGGCGTGCAAAATTGCTTTACGGAGAGGCTTTTCGCTCTCCCTATTCCCTGGAAACATCTATTTCTGTCCCTGGAATCTTAGTCGGATCAAGCGATTTAGAGGCCGAGACGATTTCTACCTTCGATGCGCAGTTACTCTACAATAACCATGATTATTCTAGTGCCTTGACCTTTTATCAGAGTAAACAGAAAGATACGATTGTCCGCTCCGGTGCCCGTCCGGCAACGTTTATCAACGGTGGAGAAGTAAACTATTGGGGCATTGAATGGGAAGGCAGAATTCAACTTGGCTCACATTGGGATATACAGGGATCACTGACCTATCAGGCAGGTGAGGATGAGGCTGACAACGAGGATGTTGGACTGGTGCCACATTATATGGCGAAAATAGGTGTTTCGTATAACTCTGGTAAGGGTTACCAAATTGGTGTGTTTAATTCTTACTTTTCTGATGCCGCTCAGATTGAAGATATTAGTAACGCGGCTGTGGTCAACTCGACAGCCGATGCCTATAACTGGTTAACCTTTAAAGCGTCGCTGAATTTGCGAGATTTTACCGGCAATAGCACCCTGCCAGATATCGATTTTGATCTATACGGCGAGAATTTGCTGAATGAAGACGTGCATTTTCCTGAATTGATACGCAAGCAGATCAACACCGTTCCCCTTCATGGAGGGCGGGCGGTCTATTTTACTGTAAAATTGAAATTCTAGTTGATTTATCATACAGGATTAAGATTACGAATTTCAATTATGATTATGAAAATCTGGTTTTGCAACACGTTGCAAACTCCGATATTCGTTAGGAATAGTGGTCGTGTTGCGCAGCGTGGAACGAATTGTTACAGTTTTGCAGAAGAGCATCAATAAACAAACAGGTGTTAATCAGGTAAGCTTATGAGAAAGTGGTTATAAAATGAGTCCCGTAAGGTCGTAGTGATTAAATCGTTATTCTTCTGTAGATTTCAGACGTCGGCTTAATGCTGGTCGGGAAATTCCCAGATATCGAGAGGCAATTGTTTGATTACCTTGCGCGCGCTTCATTGCCTCAGCGATTAATGCTTGAGTTGCGCACCGAATTGAGGGTAGCTCCTCTAGTTCCGAGAATAGTGAATTCCCCTCCGAAGCTATCGGTGTCTCTGGTCCGAATGCATCTGTATTTTGACCCATTCGGTGTTTAAACACCTTCATGGAAAGCATTCCAGAATCATGGCGGCTCACCGCGTCGAAAACAATTGCCTCAAATTCACGTATATTGCCCAGAAACGGATAGTTGTTCAATAAAATCAACAATTCCTTTGGGTACGAAGGCTTCTCCTTATTTAGTGTGTCTGCGGCGATTTGAAGGAAGTGATCCAGCAGGAGTGGGAGGTCATCTAAACGCTGGCGTAACGGGGGGATTTTAAAATAATGGGTTGATATTCGGTAGAAAAGATCCCTTCTGAATGCTCCGGAATTCTGTTGTTGGTCGAGGTCCTGGTTGGTTGCAACCAAAATACGAATATTTGATTTTTTATTCACATCCGCACCAAGGGGTAGGTATTCACGTTCTTGAATAACTCGCAGTAATTTAATCTGTGAGTTATGATTTAAGTCACCGATTTCATCAAGAAATAATGTGCCCCCAGCTGCTTTTTCGATTAACCCGCTTCTAACGCTTTCGGCACCAGTAAAGGCGCCTTTAAGGTGACCAAACAACGTGTCTGAGAATGCGTTATCGTCTAGGCCGGCAACATTTACCGATACAAAGGGGCCTGACAGCTCACTAAGTTTGTGGATTGCCCGGGCAAACAATTCTTTCCCAACCCCCGTCTCACCTGTAATCAAGATAGGTTGGGGACTATTGGCAATAGCTTCGATATATTTAAAAATGGACCTCATTCCAGAGTTTGCCGTTATTATCTTAGCAAACGCTTCTGGGTGTTCTACTTTGGTCGACATTAAGTTCTGTCGAATCGATCTGTTTTCATCACGCAGTTCCTGAATTTCGATCGCTCGTTTTACAGTTGATATTAGGCGATTTGTCTCCACTGGCTTTACGACATAGTCAAAGGCGCCATTCTTCATACATCCTACAGCCGTTTCGAGTCGGTTCTGTCCAGTAATTACAATTACAGAAATACTTGGAAATTCTTGCGAAATTTGTTTTAACAACTCGTCACCTGTTATATAAGGCATTGTTAAATCCAGTAGAATTACAGCAGCATTTGTTTTGGCAATTGATGCCATTGCCTTGCGGCTGTCGGAACACAAAATGACATGATCTAGCCCCACAGATAGAAGCACCATTTTTATTGTTTCCAGAGCGTCGGTTTCATCGTCAACGAGTAAAATAGGTAGCTTAGGATATTTTAAGGATTTCATTTTTTATTTTTCCCATTGCATAAGGGGATGGCGACCTGGGCATCTGTTCCGATTCCCAACTCAGATTGAAGAGATAAGGAACCTCCATGTTCATTGATAATAGTTGTCGATATGCTCAGTCCTAAACCAGTCCCTCCCAAATCACGTTTAGTTGTAAAGAATGGATCAAATACCCGATTTAGGTTTTTCTGGGAAATACCGCAGCCTTCGTCCTTAATATTTACTATGATAAGGTTATTTCTTTGATCATATTGAGAGGAAATAAAGATGCCTTTTTGAATGTCAGGCAGCGCTTGGCAGGCATTTTGTAACAAATTGACAAATACTTGTTCTAGTCGTTGATAACTCCCATGAAGTATAGGGATATCTTTACCCATATTTAATTGTAGCTTTATTGTCGATTTTTTAATCATGTTTGAGAGTAATGCTGTTACCGAATTGATAACAGCATTAATATCTACCGGTTCAGGGGAATAATTCCGTTCTTCATAAGCAAAACCTCTGAGTTCAGAAACTATGGAAGCAATTCGAACTGAACCGGATTGTATACGTGAAATGATATCTGGCATCTGCTTTTTGAGATAGGAAAAACTTAGGCCACCCACAATGAAGTCGCCATTTTTATTTGAATATGTTTGAAGAATAGGAGTAATTCCATCCCAGATTCGTTGAATTAAACAAATATTAGACATTATATTATGATTTGGATTATTAATTTCGTGGGCAACTCCGGAAACCAGAATTCCCAGAGATGTCATCTTATCAGCTTGAACAAGTTGTTTTTGACGGATACGGCTCATTTTTTCAACTTCTTTTCTTTCGGTAATATCTCTGGTAATTCCACGGTAACCATATAATTGACATTCAGAATCAATAATCGGCACACCGCTAGTTTCAAGAGCAACCTCATGTCCATTCTTGTGCTGGCATCTAAATTCCAATCCTGCAAAGGGTTTATTACTTTGGATGAAGCTTGAAAATAACGTTTGAAACCGTTTGGCTTCCTCCATTTCCATAAAGTCAAATTGACTTTTTTGGATTACCTCTTCAGGTTTGTATCCGATGATGTCCATTACTTTAGGACTTGAGTAAACAAAGACTCCCTCATGACTAATTTCCCATACCCAGTCGCTCGTCGTTTCTACCAGTGATCGAAATCGATGTTCGCTTTCGGAAAGTTCCTGAGTTCGCTCTTCAATGGTTTTTTCCAGGTTGGCTTGTAATTCTGTCAGTTGGGCAGCGGTCTTTTTTTTCTCGGTGACGTCGAGAAAAGTGAGAACGCCACCAACAACCTGTTGATTCTTGAATATTGGCGAGGATCGACATTCAGCCTGAAAATTCTTACCATCGGCTTTCCACATGATCTCGTCCTCACTATGAATTGTCGTTTGATTGAGTAGTATAGAATTTATTCGACTATTGTGTTTGGGGTGAGCGTCTTCAGTCGGAAGGGGAGGGCGTACAAGCATTTCCACGTTTTGACCTAAAAGTTGCTTTTTGTCATCATAACCTAGTAACGTTAAGCAGGATTGGTTGCAAAATGTACATTTACCGTCCACATCAAACCCATAAATTCCTTCTGCCGTAGAATTTAATAAGAGTTTTATTTGTTCTTCACTTTCCTTAAGCCGATTTTCATAACGATGGGTAACTAACGCAATTTCTATTGTCGTTCGCAACGAGGTTTCTGTAAATGGTTTTGTAATGTATGCATATGGCTGGGTCTTTAAGGCTCGGGTTATGGTTGCAGTATCAGAGTGAGAGGTGAGGTAAACTACAGGGATATTATGTTCTTTTCGGATTACCTCTGCTGTTTCTATTCCATCATTATCGCCTCTGAGAACAATGTCCATCAATACCAGATCCGGGCGTATTACCGTTATTAATTCCAACGCTCTTTTCCCGGACGACGTCGGTTCCGGAACTTCGTAACCAATTTCTTCCAATTGGTTTTGAATGTTCATGGCAACCAGAGCTTCGTCTTCCACAATTAGGACTTTTGCAGCGTTCACATCATTTTTCCTTTGTTGATAAATCTAACCTGATCAATTCACGCATTTTTGTTTCGAAATTAATTTTAATGTAATCATTTTCTATTTCATTCCTAACATATTCAGTCATGGCCTTATCATTCAATCCCAACTACACTAACCTGTATAATTCATAAACTTTCTATTACGAGTCATTAGATCAACGAGTTATAAAAATTTTGGGTTCGAAATAGTTCACTATTCCTGCACGCGAGCGACATCCATAACTCATTGATTTCACGCAATCTAATAACTTTCATCTCAAAACCTTATGAATAATCCAGGTCAATATAAAAACTTTTTCTAAAATGAGTGTGAATTTAGAACGCAGGCGCAATTTTAACGCCATAAAGTGCTCACATTCTTGGAATTGAGTATATTTTTTTCTTTCAAGAATTTATCTGACTAGGTGAAATCTGGACGAATGTCAGAGTCGTAATTATTTGGTAGTAAGTATATTGCATTACTTTTCATGATTGTAGGAGTGTATGCTGTTAGTTAAAAATATGCCATATCAAATTACTTGCACTTAATCGATAGTAAGTAAAATTTAGACTATTTAACTTCAAAAATTTATCAATTTGCAATAAAAAGTATGAGAAATAATTTGGTATGTAGAATTTCAAGCCAGATTGGCTCAATGTGATATTGAGCTGGTTCGCAGTGGCTTCTATATCTATAAGTTTTAGTCTGACGTCCGATAAATAGCTTGAAATATTTATTTCGCTTTTGGGAAGGCAGTGAAAAACGTGAACGTACTAGATAAGCTCGGCGTAAGTCCTCCGTGCACACCCGAAGGACTTACGCCGAGCTTATCTAGAGGTGCAGACGATTTTGCCAACGTCACCCAATGGTGAATAGAAGTGCAACCCATTTAAGGCGAATGTCTTTTTGCGCTCAGAAAACATTGAAATGAAACAACGATACTCTGCATTGCTTTATTCATTTCTATGCACTTAAAGCATCAAAATACATCTCGCCAAATTCAAGTTATTTGCGGGACGCTACACTTGTGGAAAAACTGAAATCAGATTTGCGACTATGACACTAATAAATTCAAATAATTTAATTGAAGAATTTATATCCAATAGTGAGCAGGAAACGGAACGTAAAGGTTCCAGTCTCGCCAAAACTCTCGCAACCGAAACCACCTTGGCTCTCCATGGTGATTTTGGTTGCGGAAAGACTGTGTTCACCAGGGGCATTGCTCGTGGATTGGGAATAGAATTACCAATTACCAGCCCGAGTTTTACGATTATCCAGGAATATGAACATGCGCACAGAATGTTGTATCATTTAGATTTATATCGAATTGATACGGAAGAGAATGCCTTGGCATTCGGCATTGATGAATTTATTAATAATAAAAACGCGATTACTGTCATTGAGTGGGCGGATCGTATCCCAAATTTACTAATTGGTGATTGTATTACTATCAAATTTGAGTCAGTGTCATTGCAACAGAGGGTCATTCGATTTTATCATAAAAGTGTTCCAAGCTCTCTTAAATCTGATTAAATTTTCTGATATTTGACTCAATTATTAGGAACAGTTAAGTGTCACATACATTCAAAGTACCTAAAACGTAGGATAAAAGTCGAATCTGTGAATCTTTCGTAAAGTACGACTCAGGATAATTTTGCTGGAAGCACTAATTGATATACGAATTAAGAGGTTCATATTATCACCCGTTTAGTAATGATAATGTTATTGAAGTACGAACTTAATCAAAATCGCGTTAGCCTGAATAATTCATAAACTTTTTATTACGAGCCATAATGTCATGCGATATCAATGGGTTACAAAATTATCCGGGTTCGAAATAGTAGACTACTTCTGTACGCAGATAAAATTCATAACTCATTGATTTTACGCGATATAATGACTCTCACTACGAAAGTTTATGAATTATTCAGGATCGTCCTGTCAACGCTTAATAAAATTATATAAAGGGATAATCAACAATGTTGTACGCAAAGAATAAAATATTAAGTGTTTTAATATTTATGTTGTCAGTCGGAAGTGTTTTTGCTCAAGGAATAAATTGGGTATATATCGACATGGACCGTATTTTTCAAGGGTATTATAAAACGATAAAAGAAAATAGAGTGATACAAAAACAAAGCGAAATTTTTACAGAATATGCAAGTAATCTGGATAAAGAACGCAAGGTATTAGAAGATGCATTTAACGGATTACGTGACGAGTCTCAAAATATTGCATTAAATGAAGAGGTTCGTGAAGTGAAACGAAATGAAGCTCAAACAAAATTTATGCTCCTTCAGGAAAAGAAAAAGGAAATGCAGGAATATAATAAAGAAAAGCAGACAGATATGCGTAATCGGCTTGAAGAGTTGACCAATAAAATTGTGAAGGAAATTTCTGACATTGTCAAGGTATATTCAGAACAGCAGGCGTATGATTTGGTTATTGACAGTTCGGGCATCACACTAAACCGTCTTCCAACATTTATCTATTTGAAACCAGATAATGATATCACGGATACGATCCTTGGCATGATAAATAAGGGCCATGAAGAGGAATTGGAGACCATAAAGCAAAAGGCAAAAGCAAAAGGCTCTGAAGAATAATTTTATCGCACAACTCTTAGCCTACATTATGCATAAATTTTTGTGACGAGAGTTATTAGATTGCGTGAAATCAATGAGTTATGAATATTGTTCGCGTGCAGGCTTCCAGCTCGTAGAGCCTACAGCTCGGAGAGATTAGTGAACTATTTCGAACCCGTAGAATTTTATAACTCGTTGATATTATGTGACATAATGACTCGTGATAGAAAGTTTATGAATAATCCAGGTTAGACTCCTTTACTTGACAAAGTAAAATACCGGTAGAGTAAAGTACCGTTACATGACGATCCTTTATATTTTGAACTTGCTCCGTTTTAACCGTAATGTCACTCCATTAATTAAATACCATTTTTACAGAAAAATGCCGTTAATTCAATGAAAGATGACAATATAAGCCAACTAAGCGCAAAACAGATATGCAAGATGTTGGATGGAGTTCTGGTAGGTCCTGAAACGATAGCAGTTAAAGGAATCGCCACTCTTGCTGACGCGACAACATTTGATATTTCATTTTTAGGGAATGACAAATATAGAAAGCAAGTTTTAACATCTAAGTCGGCAATCGTTCTTGTTCCGCATAACTTTGTGACTCCACCACCAGAAAACCGCGCTTGGATAAAGTGTGATAATCCCTCCGAAGCGTTTATTGAGATTACACAAAAATTTAATTCCTATCAATACATTCCTGCTTGTGGAATTCATGATTCGGCCAGTATTCACCATTCGGTTGCTATAGGAAATAACGTGCATATCGGTGCAGCTGTCATTTTAGAAGAAAATGTGAAAATAGGGTGCGAATCAGTTATCGAAGCGGGCAGCTATATCGGACCAAATTCTCAGATTGGTGAACATTGCCGCATTCATCCGAATGTGACCATTCGTGAACGAAGTATTATTGGTCAGCGGGTCATTATTCATAGTGGAACAGTAATTGGCAGCGACGGGTTTGGTTATATTAATAGCTCGGATGGCCATAAGAAGATTCCGCAATCGGGTGTAGTACAAATTGATGACGATGTAGAAATTGGAGCGAATGTTACCATTGATCGCGCAAGATTCGATAAAACCTGGATCAAACGAGGAGCAAAGATAGATAACCTCGTACAAATCGGCCACAATGTAATTATAGGAGAGAACGTTATCATTGTTGCGCAGGCTGGTGTTTCGGGTAGCGTTGATAT
Source organism: Verrucomicrobiota bacterium (assembly GCA_021772675.1). GTDB lineage: Bacteria > Verrucomicrobiota > Lentisphaeria > JABSQK01 > JAJFLO01 > JAJFLO01. The sequence goes on from JAJFLO010000465.1 coordinate 35,031, forward strand.
TGGCAATAATGTGATTATCGCGGGGCAATCGGGAGTTGTCGGTCATTTGAAGATTGGTGAAGGAGCAATCCTTATGGCAAAATCTGTTTGGTCTCGTGATGCAGAACCAGGAGTGGCATATTGCGGATATCCTGCAGTTCCACGTCAAACCTTCTGGAAACAAGCTGCTGCCGTTCAGAAGCTTCCCGAATTACTTAAAAGAGTGAAATCACTTGAAAAAGAAATTGAAGAAATGAAGCAAGCAGCTGATTGAGAGACAAAGGGATCATTGATTTTTAAAAATTTGGATGTCCCAGCCTCTTTTTTCGGCATGCATTTTTAATTCAGGCATCGGGTTTACTGGGCCAGGGAATCCAACTGCCTCCATAATAACGATATCGGCGACGCTGTCTGCGTAGTAGTAACATTGACTTAAATCAGAGTGGAAACGTTCACAAAACGCCTTTATATATGGAATTTTTCCTTTGCCTCCACAATACTCTCCTACAATGGATCCTGTATAGAGACCATCTTTTTCTTCAGGCATCGTCGCAATCACGTGTTCAAAGCCAAAATAATCCGCAACTGGTTTTGCGATAACCGCATTTGTCGCAGTGATCATGCACAATTTTTCCCCATTAGAAAGCGATCGTCTAACTATTGAAAATGCCTGATGATAGATTTGAGATTTAACGAATTTCTCAAAAAATTGTTGTGTCAAAGGCTCCAAATCTATGTTTGACTTATTTTTGAATTCTTTCAGCTGGAATGTGATAAAGTCATTGATAACCAGATTTCCTGAAATATACTGGTCCCAGTAAAGGTCTGCCTGTTCAAGAGCATTGTCTGGGGCTAAACCCAGTTCCATCAAATATCGTTTCCATGCGACATCGCTGTCGATTGCGATTAAAGTATGATCCATATCCCAAAATTTTATAGTTGTATCCTTCATTATTTTTAAACTCTCTATTGACACTTTTGATTTTATTTTTACTATTCAGGTTAGGAGTAATTGAAAAAGTATAGATTTACTGTTTTGTGAGTGTAAGGTTGAGATTGAGAATTTGTTAAGAGAAATTTAATCTCCGTATAAGGTATACCATGGATATCAGTCTTGTCTATATTACGGCTCGTGATAAAGAAGAAGCCGTAATGATCGGAAAAACATTGGTGGCGGAAAAATTGGTTGCCTGTGTAAATATTATTGATAATATGACGTCTATATATCGATGGCAAGGTAAGATTTGTGAAAGTAATGAAACTGTAATTATATGTAAAACTTCCTCGAAATTGATTGAATCTGTCAGTAAAAAAGTTAATTCAATTCATAGTTATGATTGCCCGTGCATCGCTGCAATTCCAATTAGTGGCGGGAATCCTGAATTTTTACGTTGGGTCGAATCGGCGTCGAGATGCTAATTAGAACTTCTTGCAAAAATTTTTAAAAAAGGAATTATGATTTTTATGCCTTATTCATTTGATTTATCTAAGCACAAAATAAACGTCGGCCGTATTCTACGAAACGTTGCCCCGTCGAAACTATATGAAGAAGCGCTGAAAAATGAGAAAGAATCGCTGATTTCAAGCAAGGGCTCCCTTGTGGTGTCATCTGGCGCGAAAACCGGACGCAGTCCGGGTGATAAACGTATTGTAAACCACGAGGCAAGTCGGGATGATATAAATTGGGGACCAATAAATATATCTTTAGACGATCTGACATTTTTGATCAATCATGAACGTGCGGTCGATTATCTTAATACCTATGAGCAACTTTATGTTATAGATGGATTTGCTGGCTGGAATAAGACGCATCAAATGAAAGTAAGAATTATCTGTTCACGCGCATACCATGCGCTGTTCATGTTTAACATGTTAATTCGACCCTCCGAAGATGAACTGGATAATTTTGGAGAACCGGATTTCACTATCTATAACGCCGGACGTTTTCCTGCGAATAGATATACATCCCAAATGACCTCAACAACAAGTATTGACGTCAGTTTTGAACGTAAAAAGATGGTTATACTTGGAACGGAATATGCCGGTGAAATGAAAAAAGGCATATTTACTGTTATGAATTACTTGATGCCTCAGAAAGGTATTTTGTCCATGCATTGTTCTGCAAATGAGGGAGATCAAGGAAAGGTTTCGCTTTTTTTCGGCCTCTCTGGTACGGGGAAAACAACGCTTTCAGCGGATTCTCGTCGTCGACTTATTGGAGATGATGAACATTGTTGGGATGACGAAGGTGTCTATAATATTGAAGGAGGATGTTATGCTAAATGTATTAACTTATCTTCCAATAATGAACCTGAAATATTTAACGCCATAAAATTTGGTACTGTATTAGAAAACGTAGTTCTTGAATCCGGTAGCAGAATTGTTGACTATGATGATTGTAGTCTTACACAAAATACTCGGGCATCCTATCCTATTGAATATATTCCTAATGCAAAAATACCATGTGTCGGAGGGCATCCAAATAATATTATTTTCCTAACATGTGATGCCTTTGGTATTTTACCACCGGTTAGTAAATTGAATGCTGCGCAGGCAATGTATCACTTTATCAGTGGTTACACTGCAAAGGTTGCAGGAACTGAAATGGGGGTAACGGAACCCCAGGCAACATTTTCAGCCTGTTTCGGTGAGGCCTTTATGGTTTGGCATCCGCAGAAGTACGCAGAGTTGTTATCACAAAAGATTAAAAAACATAAAACGGATGTTTGGTTGGTCAATACTGGTTGGACTGGTGGCGGCTATGGAATTGGTTCAAGGATGTCAATCCCCCATACACGGTCAATAATCGATGCAATCCATGATGGATCACTGGCAAAAATGGCAACGGATATCGATCCCGTTTTTGATTTTCAGATTCCTCAGAGCTGCCCGAATGTACCGGATGAGCTATTAGTACCGAGAAATAGCTGGACGGATAAGAATGAATATGATAAAACGGCAAATCATCTTGCAGGATTATTTCAGGACAACTTTGATAAATATAAAGACGGTGCGAGTGATGAAGTCACTAGCGCTGGACCCAAAGTCTGATTGAGGCAACGTCCACGCCTGCTGCCCGGCGGCGATTAATCCTGCATAAAGATGACACTTGGATTGACGATCGATTTCTTGGCAATCATACCATTTTACTTGCCGAGTTCTACAATTCTTCCATCGTTATCTGTAATCGAATGGTATTAACAATCCAAAATCGTAATTCCATCAAGTTTCAAACGAGCACCTTTCGAGCGAGTCCAATTCTTGGTCCGGCTTAATTGAATAAGAAACTTGGTTTTGAGGTAACCTGAGCACCTAATCCTGGAACCTGAAACCTGAAACCCTAAAATACTTAAGTTTCAAATCGCTGCGATGCTTTGGTCCGGTGACGGTTTTAGCCTATATCCATCGGTTGACAGGGAGTATGCTACCCCTCCCCCTCGCGAGGGCATGTTTCACCCGATTTATTTCAACATAAAAAAACGATTTCCACTAAACTACTTAGCGATTTCAACATTTTTTATGACGGACATTCCATCACGTTTTGACAAAATTCCGTTGAACGTCATTTTTTTTCCGGCATTGGCTGAAAGCGACTTTTTCAAAGACTTATCTGCACCTACCACGAGATAAATTGTGCCGTCGTCGGTTTTAATGCCAGCAGGAGCTCCGCTTGCCAAACATGATTTGACGCAGGATGCATTACCATATCCTTTTTCGCCTTTACTGACATAACAACCGATATCGATAACTTCTCCTTTAATGCTTGAAGAAGCTGCTTTATGTGATCCTTCGTGTTTATGAGAGTGGGAACCTTCTTTCTTTGGTTTATGTGATCCTTCATGCTTGTGTGCATGGGAGCCTTCTTGAGCAAAAGCTATGCCGCAGGCAAAAGAAATTGAAGTTAGTAGAACGATTAATTTTTTTGTTAACATTTATTACTCCTTTATTATATTTAGATTATTAAAGATGTGAAAGAAATCGTTGCCGAATATACCTTATATCCACAAAACACTATAAGCAGATGTTTAAGGCGTTGGAGCAGAAAACACTACAGGCATACCCATTGGTTACGGGGGCTGCCTTGTAATTTTTTATGGAATTAGGAATACGATATATGTATTCGCAATACCAAAATAGTTATGTCACCAAATTTCGATAAAGCCTAAAAAGAAATTATGAAGTCCATACCTTAACCATTTAACCATTTAACCGTTCAATAATCGCCTGAGCGAACTCATCGGTACCAAGTTCACCGCCCAAATCTCTGGTTTTTTTCCCATCTGACAAAGCCTGATTATATCCCTGCTTAATTTTATTTGCGGCCATTTTATACTCATCATTTTTGGATTTTGATATATGATTTAACATCATGACTGCAGACATGATCAAAGCAAGAGGATTTGCTGTATTTTGGTCAGCAATATCGGGTGCTGATCCGTGCACGGCTTCGAAGACAGATTGTTTTTCGCCAATATTTGCACCGGGAACAACACCTAAACCACCGACCAGCCCAGCACATAAATCACTAACGACGTCGCCATATAGGTTTTCAAGAAGTAATATATCAAACTGTGACGGATCCTGAACGAGTTTCATACATCCAGCGTCAATGATGACCTCTTCGTACTCAATGTTGGGATACTCAGTTTCATGTATTTCCTTCGCACATTCAATAAATAATCCGTCAGTAAGTTTCATGATATTGGCTTTGTGAAAAACTGTGATTTTTTTTCGATTGCGTATGGTTGCATATCGAAAAGACCAACGCGCGATTCGGGTACAGGCGACTCGTGTCGCCACTTTCATACTCATGACAACACCTGGTGTAATTTCATTTTCAACGCCACTGTATAGACCTTCAGTATTTTCTCTAACAATAACTAAATCGACATTGTCAAAACGACTTTTTATTTCTGGGAAATTTCGGACAGGGCGAACAGCGGCATAAAGATCCAGTTTTTTTCGTAGTTGTACATTGATAGATCTGAATCCTTTTCCTACCGGGGTTGTACAGGGTCCCTTTAGTGCAATTTTATAGTGCTCTATAGCTTCTAATGTGTCTTCAGGTAAAACATCTTTGCCTTCCTTAATTGCTGCGATGCCAGCCTTTTTTTCAAGCCAATCAATATCAGCCCCAGCAGCAGAGATTACCTTTTTTGTAGCTTCTGTAATTTCTGGACCAATTCCATCACCGGGTATTAATACAACCTTATTTTTTTTCATAAATAATATTTAAATAATTATTAAAGTTTGAGTAGCATTGCAGCATTAAAATTATTTGGATAGCACGCACGAACTTATGGTCGAGGAGTCGAAACATTTACGGTGCCGATGTAATAATGAATCGAGAAATTAACTAGACCGATTGCCATCAGGATTTCCGATAGGTTTCTGTAATAAAATTCTGCCTGGAATGATAAACGAATGTTGAAAAACCTTCTGTTTGTAGTATACCTTTGTTTATATCTATTGCTCAAGCGCAATATTGTCGATATAAACGCTTCCATACCCATCTCCGTTGGGAAAACAAAATGATTCAAAACAAATTGATAGGGATGCAAGCTTATGTTTATCAATCGTGAATTCTTCAAGAGGAATTTTTACCTTTTGCCATGTTTTATTAAGTTTAGAATTTTTAGCGTAGTACGTTACTTGATTTGACTTAACGGAATCTCCAAGTTCATCCCATCGTTTGTCTGCCAAACCAATAGCAAAATTTTCTCTTCCTGTTTCTCCTTTTACCCAAAATGAAACATAATTGAAGTTTGAGGCGTTTAAGTAGCTATCGGTATTTTCATCTTTCAACATGGTATAATATCCACACCAGCCTCCTTTCCAATGGGGGCCTCCTTTATTTTTCTTGTCAAATTCAATTCTTATTACTCCAGATTTTACACCTTCGATCGTATCAGTTTGAAAATCAATTAGCGTTGTCGATGGAGCCATTTGATAGGTGTTAGAACGATTACCAAGAATATTTTTGCGCTCAGCAGAATTAAAATCATCAATGAGTAAATTGTTTGACTTTAATGTGAATAAAAATTGAGTGTCTTCAGCTACAGCTTTGTTCTTTGCAGACTGCTTTTTCGCCTTTTTCATCGTTTTAGCTCTTTTTTCAACAAGCCTCACACGGCTGGATGATTTTTCGGTTGGCGATTCTAATTTTACAGATTTGTGGGATTTTTTTAATTTTCGCCTTTCGCTCCAAGATAACTCAGATTTTTTCTTTTTATGCCAATGAAATCTGCTGAAAAATGAAGATTTCTTTTTCTTTTTTTTCATTTTAACCTTTTCATCAGCAGCAGAATTGAATTTTTTCATTGTTTTCAGCTTTAAATCGTCCAGATCATTTTCTACTAAAGATTTAATTCTGGCATAGTCACTTTCGGCACTATTCATAATTCCCTTGAGCTTTTTGACGACTATTTGGCTGTGCTCCGCTTGATTTTCGATGTTGACAAGTTTTACCTCCAGCACATTGGCTTCTTTGCCAATTCGTTCAATCTTTTTTTCTATAGCCTTTATTTCGTCTTTAGAGTAGTCGTTTTCATTATTGACTGTCGCGAAAAAAAGTTGCTTCTTTTCTTTTATCTTCCGTGCATATTGTTTACGGAGATATTCAAGCTTTGCATTTAACTCATTGCTATTGTTTTCTTTTAAATCAATTTGTTCGTATGCATTCGAAATCCACGGAACTTCAGAAGGGGCACTGTTGAGTGTGAGACATGGTGTTGCGCATAATAAAAGCATAAAAACTAAATAAAGTTTCCAACAGTTTTGTTTGGGTGTATCAAGCCGAATGGTTTGGATTTTACGATTGATCGTCATAAGAATCTCCTTTTTGTCAATATATATTCCAAGTAGTGATTGTGTGTGTGATTCAGTTTTGAGTATAATATTCAATGAATTGCCATGGCAATTAACGCTCTGTTTTCTAGGTGGAATCTGAAATAATCAATTTTAACAGTATAATATCATCGTCAGGATTTAAAATGCACTTTTAAGAATTCTAATAATTTATTGGAAAATCCACTATCCAGAACGAAAGATAGATGTGCTCAGTTTAATATTCTTTTTTACCGGTGAAATTATTTTATGCCAGCAAAAGAAAATCGACATAATGTTGAAAATAATACCTGTTTGCAGGCTGAATCAGGTTTTGGTTCGGATCTGCACTATGAAGAAAATAATATTGATCATGTCAATAATCCCGTCCGCAGACAACTCGAAAAAATTGACCAGTTCTTTAGCAAAAAAATATGGCTGGTTAAAACCCAAAAATTAAGTTTAAGTAAACGTATTGGTTACGCGTTACTCAAAATAATTTACATTGTCTTGAAAGGTATCGTCCGAAATAAAATTTCTCTACAGGCGTCTTCCCTCACTTTTATCACTCTTATGTCACTCGTTCCCCTGCTATCACTATAGTTATCCGCAATTGAATTGATACTTTTTTATGATGTGTTATAATATTTCAACTCTAAAACAATTTGAGGTATTATGGCAATTCAAGGAAAGGCACTTACGCCGGAAGTTAAGAAGTTAGTTGTTTCGGTTAAAAAT
>JAJFLO010000466.1 GCA_021772675.1 Verrucomicrobiota bacterium
TCGGAATTATGTGAAGTAAATGGATACCGAAGAGGACAAAAAGTGTTCAGAGATTGCTAAATTAAGGATACAACTCAACATAATCGAATGGTGCACATAACGCGGTTTATGTGGAGCTCAACATAAACCGCGTTACTTTTAGCTCAACCCGGGCATTCACCAGAGTCACTCACATTTTGAATACACACTCGAATCCGGGACCTTAACACAGAACACTGAAACCTGAAACCTAAAATTATGAATAAAAACTTATCACACATATCTAAAGACAACCAGCCTAAAATGGTGGGGGTAGGGCATAAGGAAGTCAGTTATAGAACAGCACGGGCTACCTCTAAAGTCAGTCTGCCAAATGCACTGATAGAAACACTTGAAGACGGCGATCTGCCAAGTCCTAAGGGACCTGTTTTTCAAACTGCAATTATTGCCGGAACTATGGCCTGTAAAAAAACAAGTGAACTAATTCCATTCTGTCATCCATTGTCTATTGAAGATTGTAAGATTACAATATCTGTCAATGGCAATAACGAAGCAGTTATCGAATGTTTTGTTGCGGTGCATCATAAAACGGGTGTTGAGATGGAAGCAATGACTGGTGCGTCTATAGCAGCATTGACAATTTACGATATGTGTAAAGCGATTTCACATGATATGGTCATTATGGAGACGCGGCTTATTGAGAAACGTGGAGGTAAGAGTGATTATAATGCTGAGTCAGGGTGATTATCATGACTAACGATCATTTACCGTCAACAAACTCTTTATTTGCCCCCTCCACTAGTACGAAGTCCGAGAAAACTTGCAGGCAAAATCGACCTAAGCGAAAGAATTATTGTTTCAATCCCTTTGAAATAGTCATTCACTGTTCCGATAAAAATCTAAGGAAAACGGTAATTGTTACATTGATTTCAGTATTATCAAAAACAAAGAAAGTGGGTTTTGTTCAACGATTAAATGCAATTGATAATACAAATAAAGAATCAATTAAATATGACGTAAATGCCGCAGTATCACTTATATTAACTGATTGCGGTTTAAGTATCAGAACCAATACTTTAGATTTCTCAAATTCGCCTGAATCAATCCTCCAATGCGAACTGGTTATTGTAGAAGATCAAGCAGCATATGATATTCCCGCAATTGTATTTGCGCAGGACCTATCTCTTGATAAAAAACTCGCTCAAAAATTTAGATATCCAGTTGTGGCCTGTTTTGACACACAAACTTCCCTTCCAGCATATCATGACGATTCCATTCCCTATTACAGTTCAGACAACATAGTGGGTATCGCGAAACTCATTGAAAACTATTTGATAGAGAAAAGTGCAAGTGTTCCATTAAATGGATTGGTGTTAATTGGGGGAAAAAGCACACGAATGCAAAAAGATAAAGCATCTTTGAATTATCATGGGAAATCGCAAGTTGAATTTTGCGTTGAGTTATTATCAACTCGTTGCGATAAAATATTCGTCTCAAGTCGTGAAGATCAGCGGTTGGAAAAATGTCCAACAGATGTTTCTCAACTTAGGGATCAGTTCGTCGATATTGGGCCACTTGGAGGCATTTTGACCGCGCTTATTAATTATCCTGAGGTGGCCTGGCTTGTTCTTGCTTGCGATATGCCGTTTCTCAATGATGGTACACTTTCCTACCTTATTAAAAATCGCAATTCTCAAAAAATGGCAACTGCTTTTTTAAGCGTTTCAGACGGATTGCCAGAACCATTGTGTGCTATTTATGAACCAAAGAGTATCCACCGTTTAATGCATTTTCTGTCAATGGGATATAAATGTCCTCGTAAAATACTGATGAATAGCTGTATTGAACGATTGACTCAGGAAGATAGTCCTGCTTTATCGAATGTGAACTATCCAGAAGAATATCAAGTCGCGCTTGAGGTTATTAATCGGGGCACAAGTAAACATTAAATGAATCTCCTCGGGGCAAGCTCACGAGTGGGATTAAATTCTTTTTTGCCATCAAAGTCGTCCGTTTTCGTCCATGTTATCCGAAGAAATTGTCCGAAATTGAATAATGATGGTGATTTCTCGTGAGAAATATGGGATAGCAGTCCGACAGGCTGATAGGGTTTTAAGTTTTGTGTGCTGGTATGATAGTTGCTGTTCATCAGACAATCTGGAATTTAGAACACGCTAATTGGTCGCAAACCTGTGGATTAAAAATAGAATGATGTACGGTCAAAGATACTTTTGCGAGTGGCTCTATTCCACATTTCTCACGAGAATGTAAATGAAGAATGGCAACATTCAGTTTTATAATGACTTACAAATCTGTAGGAATACCCACTGTGGTCTTTTGAGGACATTTGTAAGTCATTATCGAGCTGAAGATTGTTACTATTCGTCACATTATTGTGAGAAATGCGGGGCCAATTAAATAGGAATTTCTCAAACTTTTATAGATTATGAGATCGACCAAAATTGTGTATTGTCATGATTTATCGGTACCTGAAGTTGATGTCAACCTCATATCTTAATCAATAGAGCCACTTGCAAAACTATGTTTAAATTGGATTTTGATTACAATTGTGGTAGATGGATCAAATTGAGGTATATGTGCATAGCATTGACCCTATGTGCTTTATATTAATTCGATTCAGATGCGATGATTGCAGCAAAAGGCAATCGAAAAGAGTTTTGCAAGTGGCTCAATATTCAATAAATTCAAATACGATCCAAAGTATGTCTATTTGCAGTTATATCGTCTATCCCGCTCAGGGGAAAATTCACGAATTGAAAAAAAAGCTAACCGCATTAAAAGGATGCGATGTAATTCCATCAAAGAATATGGATATTTTGGTATTGGTTACGGAATCAAATTCAGAAACGGATGAAAAAAAATTACAAATCGCGTTAAAAAGCATTAAAGAAATTCAATGCATGGCGCTGACATTTGGCAACATCGAATAGGATAGAAAGGAGTCAATAAATGGCGGTAATATCTCGTAGAGAGTTCATTAGAATGGCGGCAGTAAGCTCAGCAACGACTGCCGCAGTTTCCATTTTTCCCAGAATTGTCTTTGCTGAATGGGATGCGTCGAATAGTGAATCCACAGATATCCACTGGAAAAAGACTCCGTGCAGATTTTGTGGCGTCGGATGCGGATTACTTGTTGGTTTAGCTGGGGGCCGAGCGGTGGCGGTTAAAGGTGATCCAAGTTCTCAGGTGAATAAAGGACTTTGCTGCGTAAAAGGCTATCATTCAGTACAGGCACTCTATGGTAAAGATCGCTTAAAGAAGGCAATGGTAAGGAAGAACGGTAAACTGGTTGAAACCCCTATTCAGGAGGCATTGGATTTAGTTGCGGCAAAAATGCAAGAAACGATTAAGACCCATGGTAAAGATTCTGTAGCAATTTATGGATCGGGTCAGTGGACAATCCCTGACGGTTACGTTGCATCTAAATTTCTAAAAGGGGGAATTGGCACTAACAACCTTGAAGCAAATGCTCGACTATGCATGGCCAGTGCGGTGACGGGATTCTTAACATCATTCGGCCTCGATGAGCCCATGGGGTGTTATGAAGATATTGATTATGCGGATGTCTTCATCCTCTGGGGAAACAATATGGCTGAGATGCATCCAGTTCTATTTTCTCGTATACTCGATCGTCGAATGAAGAAAAAGAACGTTTTAATTATTGACCTCGCCACTAGAACAACGCGAACGAGTCACGCGGCCGATAAATCAATGCTGTTTAATCCGCAAACAGATTTGGCTATTGCGAATGCAATTTGTCATGAATTGGTTAAAAATAATTGGGTTAACTGGGAATTTGTTAAGAAGCACGTCTCATTTAAAACGGGAAAAACAAATATTGGCTATGGTTTGGAAGACGATTTTAAATTCAAAGACGAAGCTCAATCTGCTAATTTTGATGTCTTCAAAGAATTTCTGAAAGATTATACACCTGAAAAGGTTGAAAAGCTGTCTGGAGTTTCGGCTAACGACATTCGTTTTCTTAGTGCACTTTATGGTGATCCAAACCGAAAAGTAGTATCGTATTGGTGCATGGGCATGAATCAGCATACTCGTGGGACCTGGATAAATAATCTTGTTTACAATATTCATCTTCTCGTCGGTAAGATATCTAAACCGGGAAATGGTCCGTTCTCCCTAACCGGACAGCCAAGTGCTTGCGGTACTGTTCGTGAAGTGGGTACATTGACACATAAACTGCCTCATGGTGTGGTTATGAAAGAAGAGCATCGCAAGATGGCCGCTAAGATCTGGAACGTTCCTGTTGAAAACATTCCAGCAAAACCCACTCACCATACTGTCTCCATGTTTCGGGCTTTGGATCGGGGTGAAATTCGTTTCATGTGGGTTCAGGTGACGAATCCCATGGTTACGATGCCAAAATTAAAGCGCTATCGAGAAGGCGCTAAAAAAGAAGGGCGATTTCTTGTCGTATCGGATGTTTATCCCACGCCTACTACCGATGTTGCAGACGTCATTTTACCATCGGCGATGTGGATTGAACGGGAGGGAATGTTCGGGAACTCTGAGCGCCGTACCCAGCATTTTGATCAGCTCGTCGATCCTCCCGGAGACGCCATGAGTGACACCTGGCAAATCATCGAAGTTGCAAAACGAACTGGGTATGGGGATTTATTTCCCTGGAAATACGAAGATCATATCCGGGAAATTTGGGAAGAATACAGACAATTCCACAATAGTCCGAAACACGCTATGGCTCCATATGAGGAACTGCGTAAAGCTCCAGGCATAATTTGGCCTTTTGTCAATGGCCGCTCAACGCAATGGCGATACAATTCGGTCTATGATCCCGCAGCATCAAAGGATGCTGAATTCGATTTCTACGGCAAACCAGATCATCGTGCATGGATTTGGCTCCGTCCTTATGAAGCGCCACCGGAAATGCCTGACTCCGACTATCCGTTTTGGCTCAATACAGGGCGTGTTGTTGAACATTGGCATACTGGATCAATGACCCGCCGTATTCCGACGCTACATCGTGCTGTTCCTTCGAGCTATGTGGAAATTAATCCTCACGACGCGAAACGGCTCCATATCCGCAATGGTGAAACTGTTCAGCTTGTCTCTCGGCGTGGAAGTCTAAAAATTCGGGCGGTAATTGATGGTAGAGGCCAACCTACGGTCGGGCAGGTATTTGTTCCTTTTTTCGATGAATCGCTGCTAATTAACGAGCTAACATTGGATGCATATTGCCCGATTTCGAAACAACCAGATTATAAAAAATGTGCTGTGCGAGTAGAAAAGGTTTAACCCATTATGTCAATGATCTCACGACTAATTGTTATTATTACTGTTGTTCTTATTATGGGAGGCATCGTATTTCTTGGTGGGGAATTTATTCGTAGAAATCATGGAAATGATTCTGATAAAAAGAGTCAGGTTTATTCACCATCCGATCACCATAATGCACTTAATATTACGCTGACATCAGAAAAAATAGGTACTAAACCCGTGAGCATCAGTTATGATAATCAAACCAATACAGATAGTAACATCCGATCCTTAAAAAAATATTATGAACGCCGAGCCTATGCCGGCGCTCCACCAGTAATACCTCATGAAGTGGATGCTGAAATTAATAGGACTCAACGCTGTAATACGTGTCACGAAAAAGGTGGATTTGTTCAAAAGTTTAATGCGCATACTCCGATTACACCCCATCCGGAGTTTTTGAATTGTACCCAATGCCATGTTCCAGCTAAAGGTAAGACTTTGTTTGTACAAACCGAATGGAAAAGTGTAAAGACGCCGAAAATAAAACGTCCTGCCCTGCCGGGAAGTCCACCACCGATGCCCCATGGAAAGCAATTACGCGAAAATTGTCTAGCCTGCCATGCAGGACCTGCTGTGCCTCTTGAGATTCGGACGACGCATCCTGAACGAGAAAATTGTCGCCAATGTCACGTTCCAAGAGAAACTCAAGGTGTGTTCAAACGTCAGAAAGTTGAGGATGAGTAATACTTCAATTTTTTTGAATATGACAATTCTTTTTTGGATACTGGCATTCTGTCAAGGCTGCAAGCAGAAGACCGCGGAATCTACCGTGACTGCTCCATCAAAAACGCTTGAATTTGATTCGTTAGAATTAAACCAACTAAAGACGGAGAAACGAGTTTTGGTTAAAGGGTTTGAAAGCAATCATAGAAATGAATTCTTTGCGTCAGAAAGAGAATCTGAAATCACCCAGTTTCCATGCAGTTCATGTCATGATTCAGTTTTAAAAAAATCTTATGGTATTGATACCGAAAAACGTTCGATGCATGTAGACATAAATCTTAAACATGCAAAAAATTCGGTGATGCACTGTGATACCTGTCATAATTTCAATGATATGGATACATTGACCTTGATCAATAAAAAACCAGTGTCGATTAATGAAGGTTATCGGATGTGTGCCCAATGTCACTTTCAGCAAGCTAACGATTGGGCCGGGGGTGCACACGGTAAACGATTAGCCGGATGGCAAGGAAAGCGTGTGATAATGAATTGTACCGAGTGTCATAATCCGCATGCGCCAGCAATCAAATCACGCTGGCCTATGCGTTATCCCAGCATCCCGAGGAAATGAGTTCACCATGAGCGAGAAAAAGACAAAATTTACCCTGGCGGATCTATTCAAGCGCTGCCAAACCCAAAAAATTGACACCAGCAAATCATCTTGCGGCTGTGGTAGTGAAACTAATTGTTCTACAAATGCAGACAGTCAAAATTCATGTGAATGCAAGTCAAACAATCATGGTCTGGATGAAAATGATGTTGCTTCAAATACCCTACTAAACAAACCAATGAATCGGCGTACTGCAATTGCATCAATGATTGGCGGTACTGTTGCTGGAACGGCAGTGGCATCAACCGGATTAAGTTTATTGAGCACCGAGGAAAAGAGGGAAAAAACGTTGCTGAAATGGCAAGAATATTTCAAAGGAAATTTTCAAGTTATGACAGATAAAGAAAAGGCAGAAACCATTCACCGTCTCGAACGACTTGCTAAGATTGAAAAAAATGTTGATGTAAAAATCAAGGGTACTCAAGCTCAGCCAAACACATTATATGGATATGCATTTAATATCTCAAAATGTAAAGGGTACCGCAATTGTGTGGACGCCTGTATAAAAGAAAATAATCTGGACCGGAAAAGCAATATGCAATATATCCGTATTTTTGAAATGGAAAACGGTAAAATGGATTTGGAATCCGGCAATGCCGAATACTACCATGAGGTTCCTGCTGACGGCCATTTTTATATGGGCACTCAATGTTTTCAATGTGCAAATCCACCATGCGTCGAAGTTTGTCCTGTTGGTGCAACCTGGCAGGAGCCGGATGGTATTGTCGTTGTTGATTACGATTGGTGTATTGGTTGCCGTTATTGTGAAGCTGCATGTCCATACTGGGCCCGAAGATTTAACTGGAATACCCCGGAAGTCCCTGCAAAAGAAGTAAATAAGAATCAACACTATTTGGGTAACAGAGAGAAGAAAAAAGGGTGCGTTGAGAAATGTACATTCTGTATTCAGCGAACTCGTGAGGGGAGGTTGCCTGCGTGTGCCGAGGCCTGTCCCACAGGTGCTAGAGTATTTGGTAATTTATTAGATCCAAATAGTGAAATCCGTTATGTTCTTGAACACAAAAAAGTGTTCCGTCTCAAGGAAGATCTGGGATGTGAACCAAAATTTTGGTATTTCATGGATTGATGGACAAAATTTTTAACTTGATAGTATAGGAATTTGAATTCTAAGTTGTTGTTATTGCCCCAAAAGTACATATTCAATGAAATCATTATCATGGAGAAGCGTGAGTTTGTAGTACCGTCTTTAGGCGGACGTTTCAGATGAGCTTTAGCGAGTTAACAATGGCATGTACTCGCTGAAGCGTCGTTAAGACTTCCGCTTAAAAGCGGGACTACGAACGAGCTGCAATTCAATGTATATCATAGGATGTTTAGAGTACAGTTCTGCTTTTGAGTCGGACTGATTTTGCCAATCGTTGCGATGAAAAAGCTCCGGCAAAGCCGGTTAACTTGTTTCTTTCTAAGAAATCCACGTTATGTGGTCTTTAAATTGGAATACCAAAATCATAACCTGCTGAGCAATTTATTGTGAATGACATTCAATCTCCAGAAGATATTAAAGTGATGGTCAATTCCTTCTATAAAAAAGTTAGGAAGGATGATTTACTTGCTCCGGTATTTGCAGGTATCGCAAAATTTGACTGGGACGAGCATCTTCCAATCATGTACGACTTTTGGACGACGTTGATTATTGACAAAAAAGGATATCGTGGTAACCCCTATCCTAAACATGTAGTGCTTGACATATCAAGTAAACATTTTGACCAGTGGCTGATTCATTTTAACGACACGATTGATGCCAAATTTAAGGGAAAAAACGCAGATGAAATGAAACGAGTTGCGTCTCAGATCGCCGTGGCTTTTAGCCATAAAATGGCTGCTAAAAAAAACATGGCGTAGAATCTTGAACCATAAACTATGAATTTTTAACGTTATTCCAAATGGCAAATCTTTACTACTTTATTCGTGATGCATTAAATACGGCGACGGCCGGTGGCAAAAAATATCATCTCTGGATGGGGATGCTTACTTTTGTTATGTTGATCGGAGCCTATGGGTATTGGATTCAATTGAAAGAGGGTTTGCATGTAACCGGAATGAATGATCATGTGAGTTGGGGGCTATACATTTCAAACTTCACCTTTCTTGTCGGGTTAGCTGCCGCTGCGGTCATGTTGGTTATGCCTGCGTACATCTTGAAAGACATCGATTTTGATAAAGCTGTCTTGATTGGTGAAGGTGTTGCTGTTGCCGCTCTTATTATGTGCCTTGCATTTGTAACAGCTGATTTGGGCAGTCCCCATCGTTTTTGGCACCTTATACCGGGAATAGGATACTTCAATTTTCCCAGTTCACTGCTGGCATGGGATGTTATTGTCCTAAACGGGTATTTGATTCTGAACCTGTCGATCCCGTTTTACATACTATTCTATCATTACCGGGATAAATTACCTCAAAAAAAGCTTTATCTTCCATTTGTATATTTGTCGGTATTTTGGGCGGTAGGTATTCACATGGTTACTGCATTCTTACTTGCCGGTTTACCGTCACGACCGTTCTGGAACACCTCACTTTTGGGACCAAGATTTCTTGCATCCGCATTTGCTGCAGGTCCGGCTTTCATGATCCTGCTACTTCAGTTTATACGTACGAATTCTCAATATAAAATTCGAGATGAAACCGTGGCTAAACTGGCAATGATAACAACTGTTGCCGCACAGATTAATCTTATTATGCTTGGATCTGAGTTGTTTAAAGAATTCTACCGACATACACATCACGGATTAAGTGCATACTATCTCTTTTTCGGATTAGAGGGGCATAATGCCTTGAGGCCGTGGATTTGGACATCGATTACCATGAATATAATCGCGACAACAATACTAACTATCCATCCCCTACGCCGTAATTCGAAATGGCTAAACCCAATGTGTTTGATGTTGTTCGTTGCTATATGGATAGAAAAAGGATTCGGATTAATTATTCCCGGTTTTATTCCTTCACCACTTGGTGAAATTGTCGAATACCATCCCAGCTGGATTGAACTATCCGTTACCCTTGGAATATGGGCTATGGGCCTGTTTATCCTGACAATTTTAATACGGGTAGCTATTTATATCGAATTAGGAAAAATCAGAAGTCCAAAATTATCGTCTACCTAACCCGGAAATTTCACGATGTTAGTATGTTGTAGATGTTAGGCATGAAGGATGAAGCTGTAGTAACTACTACAAATCTTTCATAACGAAACAAATATAATATAATAATATCGACCAAAGGGCGAGTGTATTCCAATTTTAGCGAATTGGGTATGAATACATTTTGTAATTTTACAAACTTCACACAACCAATTAATTTCAAGTAAGTTAACTCAATATTTTGGCTTTTTCATGAAGTATTCGGGTTAACCGTCAAAGTTGGTTAATCAATCTTTTTATGATATTGCCAATTTCGTTGGAGTAAGTATTCGGTGAAGACGTTTATAAATTCTGTCTTTAGGCAAAGAATGCACGTGGTGTGAAGGTAACTTGGCCATTCCTGGCTGAGAAAAATTTTTTACGCAGGTAAGAATGCTTTCACAACTAACGTCTTCACCGAATACTTACTCGTTGGAACGGAAGATCCGTGAAACTCACGTGTCGTATTGCTCGATGCCAATGGCAAAGTGATTTGGTTCCATGATTAAAGATACAGCGCATCTATAGTTATCCGCAATTGAATTGATACTTTTTTATGATGTGTTATAATATTTCAACTCTAAAACAATTTGAGGTATTATGGCAATTCAAGGAAAGGCACTTACGCCGGAAGTTAAGAAGTTAGTTGTTTCGGTTAAAAAT
>JAJFLO010000467.1 GCA_021772675.1 Verrucomicrobiota bacterium
GGAAAGCTTGGAGTAGAAATCGGCGAGAGAAGGACTCATTTACCCAAATTTTTCGTATTGACAGGGAAACAGGCGTTTCGCAATGCGTCACTGGACGGCGAAAGTCATCGATCCAAATCCTGAACCGGCGATACCGAAAATAGTAACATCCGGCGAAAATTCAGGAGCACGTTTTGTTATTGTTGTTTTAAATTCGGTGAGCTTAGGTGAAAACTGGCCCTTGAAAATTAAGAATGTTACGCCATTTGCATAAAGTTTAAAATTATGTTCATGCTGTGAATAATGCTGTTACTGCCTATCTCTATCTTTCATTGTTCAAGGTGACAGATGCTATTTTTGATGTGCTTTGTAGTTATTTAGGAAGTTTATCTGGAATTCGCGAAATGTGTTATTCTCAATGTGATGTCTCATTCTTTCCATAAGATTCTTATAAAAATATAGATTATGAATGGTTAATAATCGCAGACCCAATATTTCATTGACATTTAGCAAGTGCCTGATATACGCTTTGGTGAAATTCTTGCAGGCATAACATCCGCACTCGGCTTCTATCGGCGTAAAATCTGATTTACATTTTGCTCCTTTAATCTGCTTCATACCTGTTTCTGTATAAGCGCAACCATTTCGACCGACACGGGTTGGTAACACACAATCAAACATATCAACTCCATTTGCAACCGCCGTCACAATTTGGGGAGGTGTCCCCACACCCATCAGATATCGCGGTTTATCTACTGGCATTATTGGGGTCAACCATTCAATGACTTCATACATCATATTATCCGGTTCCCCCACACTAAGGCCGCCAATGGCATACCCATCAAAGTCCATCGCAGCCAAAGCCTCCAAGCAGGAAATACGAAGATGTTTATATATTGAGCCTTGAATAATGCCAAAATAGGACTGACCCTCTGCTCGATCTTGATTCCGGCAGTCTGCAGCCCATTTCAATGTGCGAGTCAGTGATAGATCAGCATCCTTCTCACTGCATGGGAATGGAGCACAATCGTCAAAAACCATTGCAATATCCGATCCGAGCTGTTTCTGAATCGCCATTGCTTCAACTGGACCAAGAAATAGCTTTTGACCATCAATGTGTGAATTAAATTCCACACCGTCATCTCTAATTTTTCTGAGACTTGATAAGGAAAAGACTTGGTATCCGCCACTATCAGTAAGAATTGGTCTGTCCCAGTTCATAAATTTATGAAGCCCGCCAGCTTGTGCGATAATATCAGTTCCGGGACGAAGGAATAAATGGTAGGTATTGGAAAGAATAATTTCTATATCGAGTTCATACAGTTCTGCCGGGCTAACAGCTTTGACACTTGCCTTTGTTCCAACTGGCATAAAAACAGGTGTTTTTATATCACCGTGAGCTGTTTTAAGCAGTCCTGTTCGTGCCTTGGTATGCGAATCCTTATGCGATAGTGAAAACATAATTTATTTATAAATTAGGTAACGTGCTGATTTTTTTCTAAACTTCTGCAAATTATTTTGCCATTTTGCAATTATTTCTTGAACGGGTTTTCTATTGATAATATCTTTCCTTACATGACTTGTGCCCATGGCTTTATCAAATGATTGGATTCTATCCTGCTTCCATACAAACTTACCCGAGTAAAATTTCTGCAAATAATAGAGAATATACGTCTCTGTCGTTGTCGGCAAAAACTCTGCCGGATTTTTTACATTTAGTTTGATTGCTTCAACGGTTTTACTACGAAACAAACCAGCAGCGGGGGCGAATGAAAATGGCTCAAACACAACCCCGGGCAGCTGGCAATTATTTAAATAAGTTGCTGCATGCTGCGCGGCAAACCACGGTGCACCAATAATTTGAAACGGATACTTTGTCGCGATTCCGATATGAATAACGCCGAGGGTACCAATTGTACCGGTTGCTGGGAAGCAAATTGCAGACTCCGGAGTAGGAATATTGGGAGAAGGTGGAATCCAAGTTAATCCTAAATCATTCCAAGATCTGTTGCGTTGGTATGAGGCCATTGGAATTACAATCAGTTGACACTGTAGATAATGTTCCTGATTAAAATATCTGGCAAGCTCACCCACAGTCAGGCCGTAGACACGCGGAATTGGCCATATTCCCAAAAATGACTGCCATTCATCTTCCGTAACTGGACCGTCTATTTGCCTTGCACCTAATGGGTTTGGCCGATCAAAAACAATAAAGAGTTTATCATTATCTCCTGCAGCAGCCATAGCTTCCGCCATACTCCATATATACGTATAGGCACGGCTTCCAACATCCTGGATATCATAAATGAGCACATCGATATCTCCTAACGCAACATCGGAAGGTCGCTTATCATTGCCTCCATATAATGAATGAATCGGCAATCCTGTTTTTGTATCGATTGATTCCCGTATTAATTCCCCGGCCTGTTTTACTCCTCGAATCCCATGTTCAGGTGCAAATAATGCTACCAAATTTATTGTTGGATGTTCATACAATAAATCGATGGTTGTTTTTCCATCTTCGTTTTTTCCGGTTTGATTGGTAATCAATCCCACTCGTTTGCCGTTAACGATGTCAGCATAACCTTCAAGAAAGACATCAACTCCAAGCTTTATCGTGGAAGAATTAACCGAGGCTAAAACAATGAAGAAAATAATAATGTTGAATTTTACTTTTTTTGTGTCGTATATTTTATTCATGTTTTTGGATCGATATAAGGAAATAGTACCTGGAATTAAGAATTACTGCTAGCCCGCATTTCTCACAATACTTTTGTTACAAAAGCGTATATCACCAAACCTGAATAATTCATCAGTATTCTCCTGCGAGCCCTAATCTCTGCTCAAATAAGCCAATTAACTCAATTTTACATCTCAGTGAATGAAAATTCACTTTCACTATGAAATTTTCTCTAATCAATTTATTATGAGCGAGTTAAGTGCTCTCGTGACGAATCGCATGAATTAATCAGGCTAAATTCAAAGTCTTGACTTGGCTCGCGATTCTGCTCAGCAGAACTCGACACACTATCATCCGCTCGTCGACGTTAAACCATTGAATATAGGCAATCTAAGCTATCATATCTTTTTCAGGAAGCACATGGTGGGCATTTTTGACTGTATTTAATCGCGTAAAGATACCTCAAAGGATTTTGCACATCACATACAACTTGAAAACGTGTGCCATCCGCCAATAGCCTTGTGCGTGATTGTAAAATCTATTCGAATGGGCTCTAAATTGGCAAAATCAATTATCTGATAAGTCTGTCGGACTTAGCCTGAATAATTCATCAGTATTCTGCTGCGAGGCCTAACTCTGCTCAAATAAGCCGATTAACTCAATTTTACTTCTCGGTGAATGAAAATTCACTTTAATTGTGAAATTTTCTCCAATCAATTTATTATGAGCGAGTTAAGTGCTCTCGCGACGAATCGCATGAATTAATCAGGTTAGAAGGAATCTACTGCGAAAACCGCATTCTATGCCTATTTGAAGCTTTTCTCGAAACGATTTTCTAAACCCGACAGACTGCTACGCAATTACGGGAACGCGAACCTTTTTGCCACTTGGAGTATATTGGGACACGAACACATCTTTAAAGTTATAGATATTATCGAAATCTTCAATACTATCCTCTTCTCTCGCACTTAATAGTTTAGCGTCAATCATGTTAAAGACAATATTCCCAAAATCTCGGGTGCAACTTATACCCCACTCAGTGAACATGTCGATTGCCATCGGCCCAAATTGATCAACACTGTATACGCGAATCCCTTCTAATAATTCACTACCACTAACATGCCGCAATCCTTCGCCACTGTCTTTAAGTAGTTCAAGAGTATATGAAACAGCTTCTTGGGCAAAAATATAGGCCTCCGGAGAATAGCGGGGATCATTTTCAATGATATTGTTAAGAATTACAAGGTAAGAATCTGATGTAATCATTACAGGTTTTTATTTTTTAAACGGATAGATATTTTGTTAAACAATTCTTGTTTAACATTCTCATTTTCATATTCTGTAGATCGCCATCCCCAGGAAAAACCATCAGTTGGCGACCTGGGTATTATGTGAAGGTGTGAATGCAGTACAATTTGTCCAGCGCACTGGCCATTAGATAAATGAAGATTGAATCCGTCAGCATCGACTTCTCTTGCGATAGCCTGAGCAATTGTTGGCGCTACCACCATCATTCGGCTGAGTATTTCGGAAGGAACCGTTGTGATACTTGCATGATGTTCGTTAGGAATTACAAGGGCGTGTCCCAAGTTAATCGGGGCTATATCTAGAAAACAGGTGACAAGATCATCTTTATATAATTTATGTGATGGTAACTCTTCAGAGATAATCTTGCAAAAAATACAATTCATGGTTTCTTGATGTCTTGAATCATTATTCTTGATAATTCCTGTCGATGTCCCTGTTTTTTGCGATACCCTTTGCGCCGTTTCATTTTGAATACCGTTATTTTTTTACCTCTGAAGTCTTTTACAAGATCAGCAGTCACAACAGCTCCTTCAATAGTGGGAGTTCCGACTTCGATATCGCCGTCATTTTCGATTGCTAAAACACTATCAAAATTTACTTTAGATTCTTCAACAAAGCTCAGTCGTTCAACGTCCAAAACGTCTCCTTTTTGGACCCGGTATTGTTTACCGCCTGTTTCAAAAATGGCATACATGGTTATAAACCTTTCATAATTTTATTAAAAATAGGCTGTAATATATCCGCCTTTTTACGACTATCAATGACTAATCGGATTAATTAATCAGGCAAAATAGCGGGGAAATTGCGGCTGCGAATCTCAATCGTGGATCTGATTCTCCAACGTTCGCGTCGAGTCCAATTAATTTTCTAGTCCGGAATTCTCACAATAATTCTGTTACAAAAGCGTATATCACCTAAATTCAAAGTCTTAACTTGTCTCGCGATTCTGCTCAGCAGAACTCGATACACTGTCATCCGTTCGTGTACGTCAAACCATTGAATACAGGCAATTTAAGCTTTCTCACAACAACGTTCGTGAGAAAACTGGGTTAGCGGTTACATACCCTAGCTATTAGGGCAGAGCTGTTGACTATTTACGATTCAGTTTCTGTCTGGACAGTGTCAGAATCGATTATGGTAACTTCATCATTGATGTGTATAATCGGATTTGTTGCAATTTCAGGGTCAAGCTGAGGAACAACTTCCAATGGAAAATCAGACTCTATTAAAATTTCCAACTCTCCCGTTTCTTTATGGCTCCATTCAACCTTAATGCCACCATATGGTGTCTGTGTGGTTGCCCTTACCCACTCACATGCAGCAAGCATGGGACTAAAATAAATTCGCTTAAATCCGGGGTCACACACACGAATACCGGCGACTTCCCGAATTAAAAATAAATTGGGAGAAACACCATATCCATGACATATGCTTTGAGCTCTTTCAGGACCAAATTCGACATCTGGTGAAAATTTATCCCACCATGTTGTTGCACCCAGTTGAACCATTTTACCCCAATAATAACGCATATAATCTAATGCCCACTCCCGCAAATTTAAGGTAAAGGCCATATCGATTATAAAATACTTAAAGTATGCATTTTCATTTTGGTGATCTTTGATTGTCTCTTGAAAAGGGGCAAATTCAAAGAACATATTGTTAAAAATCTTTTCATAATTTTCCGGTTCAGCCACGCCAGCATATAATGCCAATACATTTGCTTGCAAGGAATAACTGATTGACTTCGCGTCATTATAATAACTGTCTGAAAACAATCCTTTTTTACTATCCCAGGTAATCTCTCTCAATTTCTGGGCGACTCTTGATGCACGCTTATTACAATTTTGGGCCTTTTCTTCATCACCGACATAATTATAAATCCATTCACACTTCAACAAACTATAACAATACAGTGCATTTAGACCTGTTGTAATACCTTTTTTATCTATGGTTTTATCATAATCTAGCAAACAGGGTGTATCACATTTACCGCTTGCATCTCCGATTAAATTTGAATAGGAATCCGATATATTTTCAAAAAATGATAAAAGATTGTTCAGTGTTGGCAAAAGCTGTTGTACTGTCTCTTTATCGTCTGTATATAAAATGTGTTTATGAAGCCAAACAGGCCATAATAAACAAAAATCAAAATAACGCAATGATAGGTCGCTGGGTGCAATTGACGGGATTTCTCCTGTATCGAATTGCGCAGAGGCGAATTCGATAAGGGCTTTTCGGGAAAATTCACCATTCCCGAATACATAAAAACTGCTCATCGCCTGTATCATAGAATCCCCCAGCAATTGACCTTCTTTACAGCCGGAGGAATTTAAAAAAATGTGATCGTATGAGGCATTGAGTGTAAATATGCCATTCTCCCAAATTTGATTTAAGAGCTCATCTGAACATGCAAATGATGATTGGTTTTTAAGCGATAAACTTATTTTCCTAAGACCAATTTCTTGAAAATTAATCGTTTCCGCTGCATTTCGCACAACAATCATTACATATTGCATTCCATGAGGAGCAATGGAATGCCACTGTACATCCCCATCGTCAAGAACGAGTGGGAATATTCGTCTTGTTCCCTGATCAAAGGGGATGGCAACGTGATCTTGTAAATATTCCCCGTAGACAATATCAATGGTATCCCCCGAATTTCCTGTGATAACCATGTCAAGACAACCCCGCTGATAATTTTCTAGGTCGAAAACTGCATATTCGTTAGATCGCAGCTCAACACAATCTACGGGTTCGTTAAGTTCTTCGGTTATTTCATAGCTGTATGACAGCAAATGTGCCGCTTCATCACATGGGTGAATTGCATAATATGACATCGGTTTAAAGCCACTCATCGATATTGAATTTTCAACGTGTGAAAATGGTAGCTTGAGAGGACCTGCAACATTCCAGCCGGGTAAACCAAAAGAATTTGTTGCTTTAACAAATTTTAGTTCACCTTCCTGAATTTCCGGCAGTACAAAGGTTGCGCCAGAGGAGCTCTTTTCCACCATCTGGAAAAACAAGAGACGATTCCAACCTTCTTTTAATGAAAATTCTGCAGCTACATCAATCACGGCATCCTGTTGATAACATCGCGGTACATGCCAAGAGGGAGCAGACCAATCTTCGTGTTTTTGTCCCCCTTGTTTCTTTACGAGATCGTCATTTACATAAAAGTAGTAAGGGTCGTCACAAAACAAATACAGTAATATATCGTCGATGTCACTTTCAGCATTTACGAACGTTTCGGCAACGAATAAACCTCGTGCGTTTTTTACTGCGCCCGGGAAATAAACATGTGTTGTTATCTTATCGTGTGCGACCTGCCCTCTAAAAATCAAATTATCAAAAGGAAATTTCTCTGATATCGGTTCAAAGTCAGGGGCAGAAATAAATGGTTCATTTTTGATATCAACGACTTCACTTTTTTCTACAACATTCCAACCGCTGTCATCAAATTCAATCCCCATCCAATCGTGTGGGTATAGTCTTAAATCGACTGACTCGATGAATCCAGAAGTACGAGATACTCGAGGTTGGTTTTTTTGATAGCAGTCGGCAACCCGACCCAACCAATTTTCATCGGTCCAAACTACGGGGCTACTTTCAACGTCAAGCTGACACCATAAGCCGCTGCTATGCTTGGTGTTATTTGACCTGGGAACGTTAATATTGTGAGCAACTACAGCGATCACATTATTACCAACTTCAAGCGAGTAGCCAATATCAAAACACGAAACGCTTATTTGGTCATTTGCTGCCGGGGAAGGACCATAGTAAAAATGCCTGCCATTGATATAAACATGGTAAAATGTATGGGCTGTGATCCAAAACTGTGTGAGGCTGGGAGTTTCGCTTAAAGTAAATTCTTTTCGAAAAAAGACATAATTTTCAAGGTCTTCGGGATTTTCATCAATCCAAATCCATTGTCCGCGAATATCTTTTGGCAATTGAGTTGCCGACATAGTTTTTTCCTTGAATTTATTATTATAAAATCAATAACAGTCCAAAAATGTACAACTTTTAATCAAAATGTCCAATTTGATATTGGTTATGGTTAAACTAATTTTCTTATCCAATGAGTCAGCTGCAAAAGCATATTCTGCCGCCTAATATTGTGTTTGTCAATTAGGTAATAAGTATTGGTCATTTGCACGCTACAAAATTTCATATCTGCCTCTCATTCTAAATGGTCTCAGTCGGGGTGCGGGTATTCCATCTTCAGAGCATCAAATTAAACGTGCGTAAACGCCTCTGGATCAACAATATCTTTTGATATAAGATAAATATCTCTACCCATGCCATATTCTTTTTGATGAATGAGTCGTTTATGTAGTTTTTTAGAGTAAAATTTTGGCTGCATCAGTAAGGTTTTCCGGATACGATGACTAACTTGTTTCGGAATGAAATAGGGTTGTAAGAACTCTCTTATCCACTGTTGACATTTCTTATCAACATTAAAATAATCAGACGAGTCAATTTCAGATCGAAGATCAAGCTGATGCTGATTCCAGAATGGCAGTAACATCGCACAAAATCCGGTCACCCGTGATGGGAACAACCCATCTGTTTTCATTTTTTCATCTCGGATTTTTAGTAATGATTGACTGTCACGCCCTAATTTGGAATTCCATTTTTGCGCAAAAATCGGTAGCAAATATTGCATGATTTCAACCCTATGGCAATGGCTAAAAGTTGGATAGGCGTAGGGCTTTTTAAAAATTTTAAAAAGTTCTTCTAATAAACGGGCTCTTGAACTTAGACCCAACTTAGATGCATTATTTTTAATTTCGGCCTTTAGTTTGCTCTCTAGTTTAAAACCGTATTGCCCCGCTAGCTTACAGGCACGCAGCATTCGCACAGGATCCTCTTCGATACGGATCTTGGGAGATCCAATCACTTTTATCAATCCCTTGCTTAAATCGCATTGTCCTCCAACTAAATCAACCGTTTTTGACTTTCTTCCAAAAGGATCATAATAAATCGCGTTTATAGTAAAATCGCGTCGATAGGCATCCTCTGCTAGTGTGCCGTAACAATTATCACTCCAAACCATCAATCCGGAATCGGTTGGTCGACTTTTACGCTCTTCCAAAGTAGGCGCTTTACGAAACGTGCTCACTTCAAAAAGTTCATTGCCAATATAAACATGGACCAGCTTAAATCTTCGACCGATTATTCGAGCCCGCCGCCCAAATGTTGCCTTGACCTGATGGGGATATGCACTTGTTGAAATATCATAATCCTTTGGAGTTTGATCCAATAATAAATCCCGTACAGCACCTCCGACTAGGTAAGTTTCATGTCCATCTTCCTTTAAGGTTTTAATCAATTTCAATGAATTTTTGGAGAGTTTTGAGTTTAATGGCATAATTCAGAATGGATTAATCAAGTGTAATTTTTGCATCGTTATATTTAGAATTTACGTAAGGGCTAAAAATTGAACCACGCCGCGATAAATAATTGAGTTTCGGATTATTATGATCCGCCATTTGCGATTAACTTCAAGCACAGTTCGTTTGTGTTTCTGCAGCCAGTTCCTCTTCTTGAGGATAAGCTAAATACTTGGCCTATCCTCAAGAAGAGGAAAAGAATAGCGATTACTCCCTTATCTAAGCGCATGATGGCTCAGTAATTTTAAAGTCTTAATGGAGGGTCAGAGTTGCTATCGCTTCATGCCAATCAATCTTTATGAGAGACTAACCTGGATTATGCATAAACTTTTTATTACGAGTCATTATATCACATAATATCAACGAGTTATAAAGATTTTTTGGTTCGAAATAGTTCACTATTCCTAAACACGAACGATATTCACAACTCGTTGATTTCACACAACCTAACAGCTCTCGCCACAAAACTTTATGAATAATTCAGGCTAAATTAATGATTTTGGTAATTTTACATTATTCTGAATGCAGCAGCCTTTTACTGCATTGTACATAAGCATTGCAATTGTCATGGGACCAACTCCTCCGGGAACAGGGGTGATAAAGGATGCTTTTGGCGACACGCCAGCAAAATCAACATCTCCCACCAATTTATATCCTTTTTTTGCATCTGGATCCGGAATACGGTTTATACCAACATCAATAATGATAACATCGTTTTTAACCATGTCAGCGGTAACAAAATTGGGCTTGCCAATTGCTGCAACGATAATATCAGCATCTAATAATATTTTTCTTAAATTGGTCGTTCTGGAATGACAAATGGTCACCGTGGAATTTACGCGCTTACTGGATAGTAATAACGCCATGGGTTTACCAACTATATTAGAACGTCCTAAAATTACCGCATGCTTTCCCTCAGTCGAAATACTATATCGCTTCAATAACACGATTATTCCGGCAGGGGTACAAGGGAGAAAACCAGTTTCGTCACCAATCGCCATTTTACCGACATTGTAAGGATTGAAACAATCGACATCTTTGATGGGGTTTATCGTTTGATTAATTAATTGTTCATCAATACCAGGGGGGGGAGGTGATTGAACTAGAATGCCATTAACATCAGCTCGAACGTTCAATTCCTGAATGAGTTTTAATACCTCATCCTGAGATGCAGTTTTAGGCAATTCATATTTGAATGAATGAATTCCGAGTTCATTTGCACGCTTCACCTTGGAATTTACATAAATCCGGGAGGCAGGATCATCACCGATAATTACTACAGCTAATCCAGGTTGAAGATTGCCCCCAGTATTTAAATTTTCAACTTCCTGATGGATTTCGGAAAAAAGCTGAGTACTTATTTTTTTACCGTCAATTAGTGTCATAATGTCCAAAATACCGATTTTGAAGTTATAGAAAACATCTGAGATAATACCTTTAGCCTGATTAATTCATCCGGCTTCTATTGCGTGCGCATATCTCATTTCATATAAGCGAGTTATGAAGAAGCCAAAGACTTGAAATAGTTTCCACCACGGCGGATTTCCAACACTATTCCTTCACCTTCGGAAGCTACATAACTCATTGATCTCAAGTAAGCTAAGCACTCTCGTGACGAAGCCGGATGAATTAATCAGGTTAGCGGTTGCTTATTTAAGATGACATGGTTATCATACTATCTACTTGCTTGAAAAGAAAATCACATTGTTATATTTTCCGAAAGTCCATAATTCTGCTCCCAATCCGAGACAAAACTTTACGGTCGGAGCAAAAATTGCATATTGAGCTTAAATTTTACCCGATTCAATAATAAAACAAATATGATGCAACGATTTTCAAAAAAGGGACTGTTTGTCGTTTTTATATTCGTCCTGATATTTACGATAAACTCATACTGCCAAGATCCACTGCCGCATGAAATGACTTGGGACGATTCCCTATTTTTATTAAAAAATATTCTTAAGGATCTGTCAAAAGAAAAAACGATTGTTGAGAAATACAAGCTATTTATTCGAGCTGAATCCAATTATAAACTAATTCAAAATGAGCTACCTAAACCTGAAGCAAAACGGTTACGGAAAAAACTTCAGCACGCGTTTAAAAAATTACCGCCTTCATTAGAAATTGACATTCAAAATCAACTTCGCTTCAGGTTGCAAAAACAACATAATCAAACCTACTACTGGAGCGATCCTATTACTGAGGCACTATTTGTTGACTTTCTAAATAAAACAAACACATCTAGTGATAATTTTAGCAAAATGATATATGTAAACACTGAATCAATCGAGTTCGACTCAATAACAGGTGTATTTTTAAGCAAAAATCCAACAAAACCTGCAATGGGAATAAATTACCTAACAGCAAATCGCTTCACCGAATGGTTTTCCAAGATGTATAAAATTCGGGTTAAATTGCCGGTTGATAACATGGTTAATGAAAGAGTAGATATATCATGTTGGACTAAATCAAAGTGGCGTGAAAAAGATAATATTCGGCGAGAAAATTGGGAAATGTTCGGCGGCAAATTTTTCGCCATATTTAAAAATGGAGCTAAAATCGGAGAATTGCCAGAAGCATGTTATCCTTCAACCCAAATCTATATTGTCACATCTTATGCCAATGGGAAAAAAAATTATCTGAAAAAAATAAAATTAGAATTATGAATTTACGTACAGTATTAATCGCCACGTTACTTTTGCAGCCGTCCGTTTTTTTTGCGGAAACTGTTACTGAAATTTATCCTGGTAAACGAATACGGTATGAGCAAATTTCACAGAAAAGCAATCTTTTTTTCAAGGTTTATTTGAATACAATAATTGATAACAACCTTTCATTTAAAATCATTCAATTTGACCGTCAAAAGATATTAGAAAAACCAATTTTCGAGAAGGTAGAAGTTGTTAGAAATAAAAATGACCAAAATGATGCGGGCCGGCGAACGATCAAACTGGGAGAAACAATTACGGGCGATCTAGAGGAACGTGAAAATTTATTGGAAATAGGACCAATCGCCTCACACCAATTCGGGTGCTTGCAAAAAATATTCGAAACGGATGAAAATGGAATACTGGTCGATAGACAGCAGATCATAATATCTTTGTATGATGATTTGAAACATAAGGAGTCCGAGTTAGTTTTTTCAAGTCCAGAACATGGACGCAGTATACTTAAGCTAACACGGACCGATCTATACAGCTTGTTTGATGTAGAATTTAAACATTACAAACGGTCCCATCCTGAATCCCTTGTTCTTGACGCGGTCTGGGATAAAAAAAATTTTACTCCCGGTCAAATTGCAGAAATAACATTATCGGTAAAAAACACAGCAAAAACAGAAAAACCTGGAGATACATTTTTAGTTTTGGGACGATCAATGAGCCGATGGCCTTGGCTTGACGGAAAAATGTTCTATTTTGGAAATTTTACACCCGGCGTAGAAAAAAAAATCACGCGTTTATTTAAGATTCCGGACGGCATACCTCCGGGAGCATATTATTTGAGAATCGGGCTGAGAGACTATAGCGGAGAAAAATTACAGATACCAATTGTGTTACAAATTATTGGAGCTTAATAAATGTACGTATGCAGGAGTTAGATCATGACTGATAATAAAATTTTAATGTCAACCACAAATATAGGTAATCTGAAATTATGGCATCAACGGTAATCTTAGGAATGCAGTGGGGAGATGAAGGAAAAGGAAAAATTATAGACGTATTAGCAGAGAAAGCCGACGTCGTTGTCCGCTTTCAGGGTGGAAACAATGCCGGTCATACCGTCGAAATCGGTGAAAATAAATTTGTGCTGCATCTTATCCCATCTGGAATTCTTAGAGAAGATTCCAAGTGCATTATTGGCAATGGTGTCGTTATCGATCCAATAGGGTTGGTCAACGAAATAGAGGAACTCGAAGATAAAAATATAAAAATCCTTGATCGACTACAAATAAGTAATCGGGCACACCTGGTCTTCAAATTCCATAAATTAATGGATGGTCTTAAAGAAAATAAACTCGGTGGAAAAATGATAGGCACAACTCTTAGAGGCATTGGCCCAGCCTATGCAGATAAAATAAATCGAGTTGGAATTCGAGCAGACGAACTCAAGGATAAAGTAGAATTCAAAGAAAAATTTATATTTGCTCTGGATCATTATAATAGTATTTTCGAAGCAAATGGAACTGAAAAACTGGATATTGATTGTGAGTGGAAGACTATCGAACTTGCAATTGATTATATTGCACCTCTGGTCAGCGACACTGTTGTATCCTTAAACGAAGCAATAGAAGATGACAAGACTGTTCTATTTGAAGGCGCGCAGGGAGTTTGGCTGGATGTCGATCATGGAACTTACCCATTCGTAACTAGCAGCAATACAACCATTGGTGGCGTTTGTACTGGTTCGGGCGTAGCGCCGAAACACATTAGTAAGGTTATTGGCGTTGTAAAGGCCTATACGACACGTGTCGGTAGCGGACCATTTCCGACCGAACTCTCCGCAGAAGCTGGTAATTCTCTTCGAGAGGCTGGAAATGAATATGGTGCAACAACGGGACGCCCAAGGCGATGTGGCTGGTTTGATGCTGTAGCAACTAAGTATGCCTGTATTGTGAATGGTGTTGATTCATTGGCAATTACTAAATTAGACGTACTTGATCATCTGGATGTCATAAAGGTGTGTACGGGCTACAAAAGTAAGGGAAATGTAAGTTACTCTGTTCCCGCAAGTATTGATCAGTTTGAACATATTGAACCCGTTTTCGAAGATCATCTCGGTTGGAAGTCCGATACCTCAACAGCACAAAATTGGAATGATTTGCCACAAAATGCACAAAAGTATTTGTCTCGATTATCTGAATTGACAAATGTGAAAATAGATATTGTATCCGTTGGCCCCAGAAGAAAACAAATTTTGTTCATCTGAATTGGAGAATAGGACGTGTTACTTTATCGAGTGATAAGCGGGGTAATATTCGTAGTAATATTTTTGCTGACCGTGTTTTGGAATTCCATATTTGCACCTGTAATCTTTCTCCTGATCGCCTTAATAACCCTTGTTTTATCACTAATGGAATTCTTCAGTTTGACCAGTAAACTCGACTTTCAGGGATATCCAGTGTTGACCACCACTACTGGTGCTACGTTGGTTGGACTTATCGGTATTACTTCAATAAATGGCGGTATAGATCCGGGGCTTTGTGAGGATCTGGGTAACATTATCATCTTTGTATATCTTCTGTTTTTGATCATTTGTATTTTTAGTGAAAATGATTTTGGAAAAGGGTTTTATAATTTGTTGGCATCATTGGGCGGATTCGTTTACCTCATTTGGACATTGTTATTTATGGGGAAAATCTATTACTCATATAACCTACAGGTGACAGACAGTAAATATTTATTTTTATTCTTGATCATCGTCACAAAAGCTGCAGATATTGGTGGTTATTTCACAGGCAAATTCACCGCAAAATTAAAAAACGGAAATCATAAAATGGTTCCCAGAATCAGCCCAAACAAAAGTTGGGAGGGTTTGCTTGGTGGAATCGGGCTTAGTATTACAATTGCATTTATTATGATCTATTTTTCATCAGGTAATTATTTGGTTAAACTTCCACTAAATCAGATAATTCTTGGTTCAATTTTATTTGGAGTTGTATTAACGATTATTGGCTTAATTGGTGATTTATCCGTATCCGTGCTAAAACGAGCGACTGCAGAAAAAGATTCAGGAGCAGTCATCCCCGGATTTGGCGGAATGCTCGATGTCGTCGATAGTTTAATTTTTGTTTCGCCATTCTTTTATTACTTCGTCAAACTTGGTATTCGTCTATGATACGTACCAATTTTATAGTGTTATTAATACTATTTTCGGTGTTTTCTGGATTTAGCCAGATTTCGATTTCTATCTCAACTGATCAGCACCGCTATATCAGTTTCGAACCGATCAAAGTTACTATTACGTTGAGAAATTATAGCGGTCACTCATTGCACTTCGGGGATAGTGTAAATGAGGGGGGCTATCTGAAATTTCACATTAAAAGCAGTAAAGGAAACGAAATTCAACCTGTGGAAGGCGAGTTCAATCCGGTTTCAAATTTGGTATTGTCTGCCGGCATTGTAAAAAGTATAACACTTTCATTAACTAATTACTATGCCTTGCAAGGGCACAATGATTTTGAAATGAGGGCGCGGGTTGGTCACCGAAGATTAGCAACCGATC
Source organism: Verrucomicrobiota bacterium (assembly GCA_021772675.1). Classification (GTDB taxonomy): domain Bacteria; phylum Verrucomicrobiota; class Lentisphaeria; order JABSQK01; family JAJFLO01; genus JAJFLO01. Next base: position 15,586 of record JAJFLO010000467.1, read on the forward strand.
AAATATCCAATCCTATTTATTTTCAGACCAGAATTGGCCGTTCAATTTGGACGCGGACAGTGGGTTTACCCGCAGTCTCTGATGGAAATTTTATCCAAACACGAACATGTAGCATAAATGTCTTTAATATGAATAAAGGCGATATTTATTACCTAAAAATCGAAGATGAAGATTATGTCCATTCCGTTGTTCGCCTAGGCCCAAGAATTATAGGGATCCAACCAGAATCTGATATTGATGCATTAAGTCGTATACACACTCTGGTACAGACCGTCCCCCGATTATTTAAACATAGAGTTTTCGACATAAACGGTAATTTGAAACAGGAGACGGCTTATATTTATGAATCCACTCAACCAAGATTGGTCCGCGATTCTGAATTTGGAACAATACGGGTTCAAGGAGGGAAAATTGCTCAGGAAGGCATTGATTACAATATTTATAATAATCCTGCAACCTCAAAAGCAGATGAAGAGCAAAGTGACAAGAAAAAAGATATATCTGTTAAAGACGGTTTTTTCAAACGCACCTTCAAACGCCTTTTTAATGATTAGCATGGAATTTTAACGTAAATGCAAAAAATGAAATGTAACGCTTTGGAGTAGAAATTATTCGCATTCAACGGCACCACCATAGACCGCATGAATTAAACCCACAAATTAGATTAAAATCTCATCGTAATCGATCAATTAATTCATCAAACATTCGATTTAGATTATAGTCCAACGGAATATTAATCCCCAATTGTTCAATCACCAAGCGATCATCATCCACAGCTCCTCTTAAAATTCGTTTTGTATTGAATTGCAGCCAGGGATATTGGCTTTGATGGTGTTCATTCAATTTATTATATCTATCATTACTAATGATTGAAAGCTGATCTAGGTCAGCAGCTGAGAGTATATAATCATCTGCATCCGTTGCTCCCGGAACCTCAACGAAAAATTGAGGTAGTGAGCGAAGCAAATTTTCATAAACAGCGTCACTTCCCGGTTCTGCGGAATTCTTTTCCAACACATAGCGCTCATTCGCATCGAATACACACACAAATTTGGCTCGATGTTTTACCAGGGTCAGGGTCAAAGTTAATATCGGAGCAAGCGACGAAAGCCCATTTAGAGATATATAGCTGCGACATACATTTGAACCATCAATAACAAGCCGCAAATTGGCAATATGATTTATAACTGTAGATCTGGACAATTCGAATCTACTTTTCCGCCGTTCGCCTACTGCTTTCTTCTCTATTGAATTTTCGTTTTTTTCATAGGTTGGCTCAAGGGAGGAATTACTTGATAATAATTTATCCATTGCTGGCATATTATTCGTATTGACAGCAAGAAAACCCAAATTTTCCTGTAACCTGCTTGGAGGTGAGATTTTTTCAGAAGATGAATTGCTTGATTCAGATTCGTTGCCACCTTCACCAAGCAGTTCGTCCATACTCGGCATATTTTTAAGATCTAATGGTATGTCACCATCATGTTGGTTCGATTTTTTACTGTTCATAGTAACCGTGAATGTCTTGTTAAATTAGGCTTTACAATTTAAAATGTCCCCCAGTGTCAAATTTGCAATCCATTGTCTCAGCACTAAACTATTGAAATGCGATTAACATTAACATTTAATGGATAGACGTTATGGCTAAACTACAGGAATTATCTCCGGCATTAATTCCACAGAAGCTGATTGGTCCAATCAGGATCATTGCCGAAGAATTTTCGGATGAAGTGATGGTGCCACTTGCAACATTTGAAACACCACTTTGGCCGTCCACAGCTAGAGGTGCGAGGGTCACCTATTTGGCGGGTGGAATTACTGCAACTCTGGTCAGGGATAAAATGTCACGCTCCATTTTATTACAAGCACCGGACGCTCGCCGTGCAAAATTCGCAATAGGCGATATCAATGAGAACAAAAAGCTGCTGGAGACAGTTGTAACTTCTTCAAGTCGATTTGCTAATTTATTGAATATTCACTCCGAACTTATTGCAAATCTGATTTATTTGCGACTTGAGTATTCGACTGGAGATGCAGCTGGTCATAACATGGCGACATTGGCATCAGAAAAAATAGTAAACTGGATACTTGAAAATTATGATTTCCTCAACTATGTGTCCCTCTCGGCAAACTATTGCACCGACAAAAAGGTTTCGGCGATTAACGGAATTCTAGGCCGAGGAAAACACGTCATTACAGAAGTAGTAATTCCAAGAAAATTGTGTTCCCGCTATTTAAAAACAACGCCAGAAAAAATCGTTGATCTGAACATTAAAAAAAACCTGCTGGGTACAAATTTGGCTGGCGGTATTCGAACAGCAAATGCTCACTTCGCAAACATCCTTCTGGCAGTTTATTTAGCAACTGGACAGGACGCGGCAAACATTGTCGAAGGATCGCAGGGCATTGTCCACACGGAAATGAAAAATGATGACCTCTATTTTTCCGCAACTTTACCTAACATCATTGTTGGTTCTGTAGGTAACGGAAAGGAAGTAGAATTCGTTAAGCAAAACCTGAATCAACTAAACTGTAATGATATCGATAACACGGGAAAAAATGCGCATCGTTTAGCTATAATCGCCGCCTGTGCCGTTTTGTGTGGCGAACTGTCCTTGCTAGCAGCATTGACAAATCCAGGAGAATTAATGAAAGCACATACCCGAATGGAGCGGTGATGTCTAAAGACACTATTAATGACCGGAAAATTGAACACCTGAATATCGTGGACAAGACTCACGGAATTGATCGTGAAAAAGCATATTTTGATTTAATTCATCTCCAACATCGAGCCCTGCCTGAGATTGATTATTCTACAGTTGATCCTTCACTGTCGTTTATGGGAAAGCGATTGTCATTTCCCCTTTTAATTTCATCCATGACCGGAGGAGAGAATGATCTCATTGAAAAAATTAATAAGAACCTGGCACTAGCGGCTCAAGCAACAAACGTAGCCATGGCTGTTGGATCGCAACGGGTAATGTTTAACAATCCCAAGGCACGAAAAAGTTTTCACATTCGTCAGTACGCACCCGATACGCTTCTGTTTTCGAATTTGGGGGCAATTCAGCTAAATTACGAATTGAATTCAAACTCCTGTAAGGAGGCAATTGATGTCGTAGGCGCTGACGGTATTTTTCTTCATTTAAATCCACTTCAGGAAGTTATTCAACCAGAGGGAAATACTAATTTTAGGGGATTATCAAAAAAAATCGGCAATGTTGTTCGAGAATTGGATTCAAATGTTATTATTAAAGAAGTTGGTTCAGGGATGTCCTGCGCCGATATCGAATTGCTTATCTCACAAAATGTAAAATACATTGATGTTTCCGGTTCGGGAGGAACATCATGGAGTCGAATAGAACATTTTCGCCAACCGGAAAACAATGGCGATACATTGGGAATCACGTTTGAAGACTGGGGCATTCCAACTCCAGAATCTCTGATACAGCTTTACAAGTATAGAGATAAGGTCACGCCAATGGGTTCAGGTGGCTTACGTAATGGCATTGATATGGTAAAAGCTGTGATTCTCGGGGCGTCTCTGTGCGGCATCGCATCGCCATTTTTAAGACCAGCGATGAATTCCTATGAAGAAGTAATTGAAGTGATTGAACGGTTCAAGCTTGAATTTAAAACAGCTATGTTCCTGGTTGGAATAGAAAATTTTAAAACTCTGCTGGGAAATCATTCATTGGTAAGCAATACTCAATAACTGAATCCGTGACGAGAAGTATAAAACCAGTTACATAATAGGTCTTTTATTTTTTAGTGACCATTCTGCTATCGCAGAATGGCTTTTTTTTAATGCATCTGCTTCGTTATCAAATTCTTGCAGTAGTTACTACAGCTAAGAATTCGTAAAAATTCAGTAAAACTCGTTACCTTGGAAAATGTGCGTTCGTAGTTAAGCGAGTCATCGCTATCTTAGCTGCATACTGAATGCAAAGTTTCAAAACAGCGATGACTCGCTTAACTACAATCGGCCGACAGGCAATGATGGGTTTTACTGAATGGTTACAAGAATTCAATGCCTTGCAGCGACATAAAAAGAAAACCATCACGGATTCAGGTCAATATTAAGAAAGTACAATTGAACCTCTTATAATAGATTATCTTGGTCTTGTTTTAATTTCACACCACACCATGTCAATGCCTCTTCTATCATTATTTATTCCCTGCCTCGTCGAACATTCCCTCCCCAAAATCGGCATGTCAATGGTAAACGTATTGGAATCACTTGGATGTCGACTTCATTATGAGAAAGGTCAAACCTGTTGTGGGCAACCTGCATTTAATACCGGGTATATAAATGAAGCACGAAATGTGGCAGAAAACTGTCTCAATGTTTTTGCAAAATCCGATCTCATTGTTGGGCCATCAGGTTCCTGCACGTCAATGATTCAAAATTTCTATTCCGAGCTATTTAGGGGAACAGATAGCGAACTACTTGCAACGAAAATCGGAAAAAACGTAATCGTTTAGCCCCCCCCCTGATTTTGTCCTGTAATCCTTCTCGTTTTTTGAATGGGGGAAATGTGGGATACTATGATGGAGCATTGAATTGCTATGCAATTTCACTCAAAAAAAAGGGGATGCTTCATGCCAAGGA
>JAJFLO010000468.1 GCA_021772675.1 Verrucomicrobiota bacterium
AGACTACCCGCGTTTAATACCAGCAAAATATCAAGGCTTATTAAAAGGCTTAATGTGTTTGGTCTTATAAAAAGGGCAGGAAAAACATACAAATACTACTTGACAAAGTTGGGAAAAGAACTGGTTATAACCGCTCAAAAACTTAAAGAAACCATATTGATTCCAGCTCTGAATTATTAAACTCTTGCCAAAAAATACACGAATATTATTGATAAGGTACTATTGTATGTGGGGCGAGTGCGAAGGCAGGACCTGTTCAAGCAGGATTTGATCTCACAAAAAAGAAGTGAGATCAATTCTAACAGACATATTGCCATTTCAGAGCACGTCTCAAAGTTCACCCATAATTACTCAAATTATCCCATTGTGCGCAACACCGCCCCAAAGAAATTGTTTCCTATATAGCCCTAAATTTGGTACAGTGGCGATGGATTCGACCACAGATTTTATTGTTCGATAATTTTTTCCTGCCATACTGGTCCACCGTTCGAAAAGGTGAGAATATGCATGGTCATGTCCCAGCCAGTTGGACGGATAGGGTTCCACGACCACCAGTCAAAGCCAAACTTGCTGACAGCTTCAACTTGAGCCTTTTTTTTCTGAATCTTAATTTTATTATCGTTAACTCGATCAGGAACCTTTGTATTTAGTTGGATTCCGCTATTACCCGTGACCACCTGTAGAGGTCTGCCGGTTTTATTTTTGAATCTTACAACCTCGTGGGTGTGAATGTGACCGGATTGGATTAAATTGATTTTTTGGGGCGGCCCCTTCTTACCAAAAGCTTTCTGGAGCGTGCGGTTGATGCGCTCATCCTTTTTGGTACCCTTAGCGCCCCAAAGAGGCTTGTGGGTTACGATTGTACCTTTGGTGAAACCCGTCCCGGATGCGTCACGGATCTGCTGAACCAGTGGCTCGAATTCATCTACATTGACGGCTTTCTCATCGTTGGCTGTCGCGGAATCCATTAAAAAGAAACGGTGTACGATGCCAGCATTGCCGACGTCAAAATACCATACAGGTGGTTGCACGGGACTGATATTTAAAATTTTACAGGATAAAGATGATTGCACTGCGGTTCCTGCTTGTAACAGGAAAAACCAGCCTGGTCCGTGGCTCATGGTGGGCTTCTCTGTGCAATCGCAGCCCTCATGATTGCCGCGCACCATGGCCAGCGGCGCTGTTTTTAGCAATGATTGTGCCGGTAGGAAAAATTCGGACAACCAAGCCTGCCAGTAATCGCCGCAATCGTCGATAACTTTGGTGTAGAGAAAATCTCCGACGTGCAGTACTATATTTGGCTGCTTTGCGGCTAAGTGGGCCGCGATTGTCTTAAAAGGCCAATCAGTTTGAGCATCACAACTTTGCTTACTGTTATTGCGGCACCCCGTGTCACCCAGAACACCCACCGTCGATACACCAGCCACCAAGGTTGGCGTTGGGAAACGGCTGCCATCGGAAAACATGACCTCAATTTTTCGCTGGTCCGAGTTTATGGGATACTCGAACAGAGCAATCGGAAAAAGTTTGGGATCTGGATTAAGTGCCTCTCGGGAGAGCATGATATATTCGGTACCATCGATTACGATTTTCGGAATGGTCAGGTCAATCGGGTCATTGCCTCCATAGACAACGGTCCGAACCACACCCCTGACTTGCAATTTACCATTGCTATCGGTGTTGCTGCCCGAAATCAAAGTCCACACCAATACGTAGTAGTCATTCCCACTAGTGGATTGCGGTTCGGCGGAAAAGGGTACATCTAATTCAGGTGCACGGAATTTGACGCTCGGAGCAGCACCACTGGTTAAAATTGCGGTAGTGAAGACTAGCAACAAATATGGGCATAAACGATATTTCAATGGGTTCCTCCCGATTTATGATCTTAAGTGAATGACTGGAACTCTGAATCAGTAGGTTAGCATTCTTAAAATCCTTATTCAAGGGATTAAATAAGTAAATATTCGGGATGTTTCAAATTGTCGTTTTACATTTTTGTGCAGTTGGCGGAAAATTGACACCAGGGGACGTTGTCAATTATTGTGAACGTCAACATACAACTTCAATGACTATTCGAGACATTTGAAGATTCGATTTTTCGCCCACAAATAACAAAGAAGATCGATTCTTCCAGCACTTGGTTGGTTGGAACATTCTCTTCCGCATCATATACGTAGAGCGCTCCCAATACATTCCGGAAATGGTTGACGTTAGGAATGCACCGATGATGGGTATTTTTTGGTACCAGTTGAGAAGATTCTATTGAATTCTGATAGATTAATTCAATATCGGTCTGATCAACGGCTGCCGTCATTTTATCGACGAAATAGTCTTTAAATATGATTGGTTCACTCTCAATGTGGTACGTGACGCACAGGTTCGATATGGTGTCCGCTAGTTCTAGATAGCGATCGCTGGATTGCGCAAAGAAATCACTTAAATCATCCGGAATCGATCTTATCACTGCGCTTAGCGCAGCACACTTTACCGAGTCAGATAATACCCGTACGCCAATGAGACCGTCTTTCTGGTAAGGACATAGATACCTGTTCGGATAGCAATTTTGGATGTCCATGAAAACCTGCGGATGGATACAAGAGGACATTATGTGTATGAAAAATCCGTTGGGTTTCAAAATATCATTGATGGTAGCTAAATGTGTCCTCAATTCTGATTTCGGAAATAGGTCCATGACATTAAAACTCACCAAACACGCGACAGAGGATGTGCTGAAATAATTTGGCAGGTCAGAGATCGCCAATTCAAGTGTATATTTTCCGTGTTTCAAATTTCTCTGAATCACAGTAACCGACGGTTCTGTTTCTACAATGTGATCACGAATCGTGGCTGAAAGCGGATCGTCTACCATTAACGAGCACAAGTATTTTAGATATCCATCGCCTGACCCGACTTCGACAATTAACTCTTGGCAAAATTGAAAATCGCAAATCTTCTTGAGGCGAGTGAATATTTTTCGAATATTTTGTCCGTTCGCATATTGAGTTAATAACTTCGGGAGATGGAGCGGGGGTAGAACATTACCATTGTTTATGATCGCTCCGCTCTTCATCAGAGTATCGATGTATTTTGGAGAATGCAGTGCTTGACGATCGTCCAGAGCCCGAAATAATTGGGAGCGACCTTGGCTCTCAGTGGCATCATTCAAGGGTATCGGGAATTCCTCACTATTAGTGTCGAACGTCTGGTTTTCTTTTGCAGCCACCTTTTTGTCTGGAGTTTTATCTTTTGTTGAGGTGCCGGACTTTCGGCTGAATTCAAGTGCATACAGGTCTCCAATAATCCACTCATTCTGTTCCTTTCGCAAATTTACCGATTCCCTGGCTTGGATGGTAAACCCGATGGTCTCAGCCAACTGTTGAATATATGCGGGATGATGAGCGTAACGACCGGAGTGGAGCAAGGTGTAATTGGGTTGATCGGAATGTTCGGTAGAAAAAATAAAATTCGCATTAGGAGCAGCAGACGCATGAACAGCTTTAAAGATGGAACTGAGATTTCCGGTGTAAACGAAGACATCACCGGCAACGAACAGGTCGAATTGTTCAGTCGATGCCGATAGAAAATGTGCCACGCAGTCGGTATATACCTCATCATAAATGCCTTTTTTACGAGCGATTGAGGTCATTTCTGAAGAAATATCGACCCCGATTAGATGATTCGAAAATTCCTTAAACACCTCTCCGCATAACCCACTGCCACACCCTAAATCAATCGTGTGTTGGAAGTACTTCTTTGTTGAACGCCTTAAGAGTTGGCCTAACAAATGAGCACCGCGATATTTCAATTCGTTTGTAATGTGGTCTTCAAACGTAGCTGCATACTGATCAAACAGGTTTTTTATATAGTTTTGCGGGGCTGCCTCCGTTGTCTGTCCAATGGCGGCTGCTAATTCATGCTCCGTTGAACTATTGGATGGTTTTAACTTGAGTGCCTGTTTAAGGTGCCGAATCGAATCTTCGAATTCACTTTTGTTCTTTAACAGGACACCTAAATTGTGGTGAGCGGTGGCGTTGTCAGGATTTATGGCCAGGATTTGACGATAACACAGGGTTGCGTTATCCAAATCTCCGTGCATTCGGTAGCAATTCCCTAGCGCATGCAGAGACTTAGGGTCTTTACTGTTTATCGAAAGTGCACGTTTGAAACAATTGATAGCTTCCGCTAGTCTTCCCTGCTCCTGGAATGAATTTCCCAGATAGCTATGTCCGTTGTGATCATCCGGATTGAGTTTGATTGCCCGCTGAAAAACCATGACTGCCTCATCAAGACGCCCCTGACGACGGTAATTGGCTCCGAGGTTTATATGGGCTTCGGTATAGTTTGGGTTGATGTCTATTGCCTTCTTAAAATGAAATTCGGCATCTTGAAATCGGCCCATGGCGTTTAAGACGATTCCAATATTATTATGCGTACTTTCATTCTGCTGATTGATACCAAGCGCCTTCTGAAAATACACCATTGATTCCGCTGGCTTCCCATGCTGGAAATATGCAATTCCGCACATATTTAAGAGGGACGTGTCATTGGGAAACCGAACCAAATCTTTTTTATATCGGGCAATTAGCTGATTAAGATTTATTTTAGGATTTTTGTGTTCCATAATTTAGAATGTTCCATTACACTGAATCAGATTGTTCCATCTTTGGAGAAATAACACCGCAAAAAAAATTGTAACCGTTCACGGTTCAAAGGTTCTTGGCTCTCGCAGCATCAGTGAAGGCAATCCCGAGTGTATCAAAGTTTCTATTACGTGCTTTGCTGTATATTTAAGTACACTTGTGGGATATATCAGCCATTTATGCGCTCACCTCACTCAAGAGCGTATTCGCGTCTAATCAAGGACCACCGGCAGAGCTGGTGGTATGAGGAATCCCCCTAAAAGGGGCATTAGTTAATCCATAATTTAGTGTATTTTTCACTTAGAAACCACGGACAAACGTATAAAATAGTTGCTCTGCTGATTAATGCTATACATCCCATCATTATTTCGAAGATTATGACAAGGTATTAAATTCGATTTTTAAGGTAGAATCTGGCACAGCAGCTGATTGGCGGAGCCAATCTTTGGAGTGCCGTAATTTTTCACCGCTTTGAAATTGCCGGACAGGGTTTTATTCCACAACAATTTTTAAAACTTATGTCTACAGCCAAAGCTTCTCGTCGCTCCGCTCCAATTAAAAGCGGCGAATAATCGCTGCACTCCAAAGACGTTCAAAATATAGCGTCACAACCTATTCATGAACAAATGCTTACATTTTTTAATACAGCTCTTCCCTAACACTGAGCACGGCAGAGTCTTTTAAAGCCTTAGTGGCAGAGTTGGTGGTTTACTAAAAGAATTAATTAAAGAGGTTGGCTTCCTCAATTAGAATCGGTTATGATGACGTTTTGTGGAAATACGGGTTAGGGTAGGGGGCGGCAAGTAAAAGTATTTACTTCCCTGAAAAATCGGTAATTTTACGGTAATATCACGTCCAAAATTTCCTCAATCAATGCCACTCCATCGAATCGATTAGCGATTGGGCCCACAACACACAAGGGAACCTGATTGGTTGCATGACCCCCCGTGCTTAAATCTTCGATATTTCCACAATCGCTTATTAGGATAATGCTCGTCTGGTCCCCTTTACTGCCGATCACACCTCGTACCAGTTGATCCAAATCTTTAAGACACCTCTCTATTTTTTCCATTACTCTGGAATGCCCTAACAAAACAGTTAAAAATGTTTCATATACAACTAGATTGTAATCCTTCGAAATGCTGGCCAGTCGCTTTCCCGCAAGCCAGGAGTCAATGATGGGAACGGTAGAATCGACATTTGCATTAAACTCCTGATTGGTCATGTCCCAACATAAAGCTTTCCCCTTTCGTAACTGTTTGATTCCTCGAAAGGGCTGTCCACCCGCAAGCACACATTGGGTCGTGACACTCATCTGATAGGTCCTCGCTTTTACCTGTTCGAAATAGAGAGGGCGGTAGGCATTGGCAAATGTGGCCTGCAGGCCCCGTTCTCTCACCCGTTTAAAAATCGAGTCAGCTTTAATCATGGCGATCAACCTTTCGTTCGAAAAGGCGGGCAGGTGATAACCCAGCTCTTTAGATGCATTTTTTTCCGTGAATAGTGAGGATTGATCCGTTGCGCTTGGAGGAATGCCATCGGCCCCTCGATGGGCATCAATGCCCTTGCACAAACATTTTGGTCGATCTACATCGACGCCCCTGATCAGCGGCATATCCAGTAAGCGTGTCACGAAAGGAAGGGGTTCTGTAGCAAGAGGGTTTGTGGGTCGCTTCTATTGATAAGCATTTTGATTTTTTGGTTATTGATAATCGACATGTGAATCTTGTTTTAGTTTATAAAAAATTCAAAATTCAAAAGAATTATCATGTGGATCGCGGAGAGGTTACTGAAAGAGACCACAATATTGCATTCTGAAAGGCCACAACAGCCTTTGAAAATGGAAGTTGGTAAGGACACCCCAAGCCCTGTGGAATTGCAGATGGTCTGAAGAGGGCCATTACCCAGGCCTAATTAATTCAACCTAGATAACTTGATTGTATCGGAATTTGTATTCTATTCTTATAATTATATTAGAACTTTAACGAACTACGTCGGTGGGGAAGTTCTTGATTTGGGGATGTTTCGAGTCACGCCTTTAGGCGTGACGTATCAGCTAAGCTCCAGCTTATTCAGGAGTACCGCGTGCTTATACTCGACGAGAGACTTCCACCTAAAGACGGAATTGAAATTGGGTTAGTTGGACATATACGTTTATATTGCGACAGACTGCTAGATAAGCTCGGCGTAAGTCCTTCGGGTGTACACGGAGGACTTACGCCGAGCTTATCTAGTGTAACTGATTAAGGTTAAATATCTCTGAGCCTAAGTTAAAATTGGATCAGTAGCAAATCTCTCTTTTACAAAATAGCTCATGCCTTCAATTTTGAGCATGAGGGATTGACTTCGCTACTCGCATTAAAAACCATGAATCTAAAACAATAAGAACACCAGGAGGAAAAAATGACACCAGTTGGGATAGAAGCGATGAATGTTTTTGCGGGTTCCGCTTGCTTGGATGTGAATAAACTTGCCGAACACCGTAAATTGGACATGAGCAGATTTGAAAATTTGATGATGAAAGAAAAAACCGTGGCCCTGCCTTATGAAGATCCGATCACTTTTGGAGTAAACGCGGCTAAACCGATTGTCGATGCCCTGAGTCCAGAGGAGAAAGACCGCATTGAGATGGTCATCACTTCCACGGAATCGGCCTTTGATTTTGGCAAGTCGATGAGCACTTATTGTCATCATCATTTAGGCTTGAATCGCAATTGCCGTTTGTTTGAACTAAAAAACGCCTGTTATTCCGGTGTGGCCGGATTTCAAATGGCGGTCAATTTTATTTTGTCTCAAACCTCTCCTGGGGCCAAAGCTTTGGTGATTGCTACGGATATTTCCCGCTTTATCGCCGTGGACGCGGGAGAAGCACTCACTCAAGATTGGTCCTTTGCTGAGCCCAGCGGAGGAGCCGGAGCTGTGGCCATGCTGGTCAGTGAAATGCCTTATGTATTTCAAGTCGATGTTGGTGCCAATGGCTATTACGGTTATGAGGTGATGGACACTTGCCGTCCTGCTCCCGATGCTGAAGCGGGGGATGCTGATTTGTCTCTGCTTTCCTATCTGGATTGTTGTGAGAATTCTTTTTTAGAGTATAAAAAACGTGTCAAGGATGCTGACTACGCCAAGAGTTTTGGCTATTTGGCGTTCCATACCCCTTTTGGTGGCATGATTAAGGGGGCTCATCGTAATCAGATGCGCAAAACAGTTAAGGCCAAGCCGAAGGAGATTGAAGAAGATTTTGAACGTCGAGTGACTCCGGGTCTGACGTATTGCCAGCGCGTTGGCAATTCTATGGGGGCTACAACTATGTTTTCTCTGACTAGCGCCATTGACAATGGTAACTTTGAAACACCACAAAGGATTGGCTGTTTTTCCTATGGATCTGGCTGTTGTTCGGAGTTTTTTAGCGGAATTGTCACAAAAGAAGGCCAGCAACGCCTACGAGCGCAGAAGATTAAAGATCAACTAGACAACCGGCATGAATTGTCCATGGAGGAATACGATGACCTGCTCAAAGGCAGCAACGCTGTGAAGTTCGGTACGCGCAATGTGACATTGGATACCAACTTCATTCCCCAGGCCAGAAGCGCGCATGGGAAAGAAACTCTATTTCTAAGAGAGATCAAAGAGTATCACAGGGAATACGAATGGGTATCTTAGACAAGGCCAAAACATACGAAACCATAAAAGTCAGATTTGAAGAGGACATTTGTTATCTTCAAATTTATCGCCCTGAGGCCAACAACACCATCAATGATCGCCTGATTGAAGAGTGCGCGCATGTGCTCAATCTGTGCGAAGATTCTGCGAAAATAGTGGTTCTGGAAGGTTTGCCGGAAGTGTTTTGCTTTGGGGCGGATTTTCAAGGAATTCAAAAAAATTCTGAAATTGAACACAAACAGAAGCAGAGTCCAGAACCTCTGTATGATTTATGGCTACAACTGGTCTCCGGTTCCTACATTACCATTGCCCATGTGAGAGGAAAGGTCAATGCCGGCGGAATTGGCTTTGTCGCGGCTTGTGACATTGTGCTTGCCGAGGAGAAGGCGATGTTCAGCTTGTCAGAACTCCTATTTGGCCTGATGCCAGCCTGCGTTTTACCATTTTTGATTCGTCGAATGGGTTTCTCCAAGTCGCATTATATGACCCTGATGACTCAACCAGTTTCGGCAAACCAGGCTCAAATTTGGGGATTAGTGGACGCCTGTGAAGAGAATAGTGAAAGTCTGCTGAGAAAACACTTGTTACGCTTAAGACGCCTCTCTAAAACAGGTGTGTTGCGCTACAAACGTTATATGAACACGCTGAATAATTTTCTAACGGCATCCAAACCGAAGGCGTTAGAAGCCAATCTAGAGGTGTTTTCCGATTTGGAAAATTTGGAAAAGATCGCGCGTTATGTAAAAACAGGAAAATTTCCCTGGGAAGGAGAATAATATTTATGTCAGACTCCGTCGTTGAATTTAAGGACATGGGATCCGGAGTGATTCAAATTAAAATGCAGGACAAAGTTCACAAAAACACCTTTTCTGAAGAACTGGTGCGGGGATTAATCAAGGCTTTTGAAACGATTAAAACTCAGACCAAGTACAAAGTGGTTATTTTGACTGGCTATGACAGTTATTTTGCCAGTGGAGGTACGCAGGAAAGTTTACTGTATCTTTCTGAGGGCAAAGGCAAGTTTACGGACACAAATCTCTACAGTTTAGCTTTAGACTGCTCAATTCCGGTAATCTCGGCGATGCAGGGCCATGGAATTGGCGGAGGTTTTGTGATGGGACTATTCGCCGATTTTGTGATTTTGAGCCGAGAAAGTATTTACACAACCAATTTTATGAGGTATGGTTTCACTCCTGGCATGGGGGCGACCTATATATTACCTCAAAAATTGGGAATCAGTCTGGCGGAAGAGATGCTGATTGCGGCAAAAACATATCGAGGGGAGGAGTTACAAAAACGGGGAATCTCATTTCCGGTTCTTCCTCGTGCGGAGATCTCAGAGTATGCTCTTGAGTTGGCAAAAACACTTGCCGAAAAGCCGAGAATATCGTTAATTACCTTAAAAGATCATTTGGTTGCCAGCCTTAGGGAAGGACTTCCTAAAATTATTGATCAGGAGGTGGCAATGCATGAGAAAACGTTTCATCAACCAGAGGTTAAAGATCGAATTGAGACGTTATTTGGAAAATAAACAGGTGGGTGGATTCCTGTGTAGTGGGTAGAGCAAATACGGGTTACCACATAAGACGTTTGGAACAACGGTCGGCAAGACTGAAAAGGTTATGACTTTTTATGGGACTATCTTTCTACGCCCTTGTCTACAATGTCACTTGTGAGCACACTGCAAACGAAAAAATATTATGGTGTTCATTAGTCGCGTCGATTTTGTTCTTTAATGCCCCCTGGCAGTCTGTCGGACGTCCTAAGTCCGACAGAAGACTGCTAGTAAAGAAAATCTATAATTTTAGGAGAAAATAAATGACTAAAGAAGAAATTTTTGCAATTATTACCCGTCATGCCTGTGAAGTGATCCCTGAATTGGAAGACCACAATTTTCAAGAAAATGATTCGTTAAAAGACCTTGGCGCCAACTCGATCGATCGTTCTGAAATTGTCATGATGACACTGGAATCTTTATCTTTGAAGATTCCTCTGATTGAAACCGTTGGAGCCGGAAATATAGGAGAATTAGCCGGTATACTTTATGAAAAATCACAATCATTCTGAAACTTTCATTACAGGCCTTGGTGTTACGTCGGCAATTGGACAAGGAAAAACAGCGTTTATTTCAGCATTGCTGCAAGGCAGGCATGCCTTTGACGTGATGCAGCGTCCCGGCCGACAAGGTCCCCTGTCTTCCATGACAACTAAAGGTGAAGCTCATCAGGAAACTACGTTTTTAGGCGCTGAGATTTCCTCTTTATCAATTCCTGAGTCGTTTTCTAAAAAAGTATTGCGGACCGCATCTTTTTCTGGTCAGGTTGCTCTGATTACGCTTCATGAAGCCTGGGATGACGGGGATTTGGACGCAGTTGATCCGGATCGCATTGGCTTAGTGATTGGAGGCTCCAATTTTCAACAACGAGAGTTGATACAAACCCATGAGGCTTATCATGATCGTCTTCATTTTCTACGGCCGACCTACGGCATGTGCTTTATGGATAGTGATCTATGTGGGTTGTGTACAGAGTTATTTGGAATTCGTGGATTTGCGTATACAGTAGGGGGTGCTTCCGCAAGTGGGCAGCTAGCGATTCTTCAAGCGATTCAAGCGGTGCAATCAGGTCAGGTTGATATTTGTATTGCGATGGGTGCATTAATGGATATTTCCTGCTGGGAATGCCAGGGGTTTCGATCTCTGGGAGCAATGGGATCCGATCGATATGCAAAGGAACCGGCTCTGGCATGTCGTCCTTTTGATCGGGATCGGGATGGATTCATCTATGGAGAATCTTGCGGTGTGGTTGTTGTAGAAGGGGCTGACTCAATAAAACGGAAGGGAGTAAAACCTTATGCTCGCCTTTCTGGCTGGGCAATAGGGATGGATGGGAATCGAAATCCCAATCCTTCTTTGGAAGGAGAGGTCAACGTCATACAAAAAGCATTGAAACAAGCAAGGTTGTTGGCAAAAGAGATTGATTACATTAACCCACACGGGACAGGCTCCCTGATTGGAGATGAGACGGAACTCAAGGCTCTTAGCCATTGTCAACTGACTCATGCGTATCTTAATGCAACTAAATCAATCACTGGGCATGGGTTGAGTTCTGCTGGCACAGTAGAAGTGATTGCGACTCTTTTGCAAATGAAACAGTCTGAGCTTCATCCTAGTAGGAATTTAGATAATCCAATTGAATCATCCTGCAACTGGGTGCGGCAACATTCGGTATCTCATGGTGTCGAACACGCCTTGAATTTGAGTATGGGATTTGGTGGGGTGAATTCTGCCATTTGTTTACAAAAAATTTAAGGGTAAATTATTTTTAATATATAATTCATTTAAAGGAGTGTAACCAAGCCTGCTTCACGACCTTAATTAATATATTGGCACATATTCATTGAAGCTCGATACTGGCTGTTGATTATTTGTAGTTAACCGCGTCAGTGGTGTTATAATCGTAAATTGCATATATACTTTTATCACAGTGCTAAAGTGTATAACTACAAACGCCCTCTTCTCTGTGTTAACGGGATTAATTGATTATTTATATATTTTAGAAAACGTGTATACGGGTATTAAATAGTAACTATTTTCAACAGTCAAAATTCATCAATCAACAATTCTAATCATCGCATCTATCTGAGCGTAGATGCGTCATAAATCCATCAAAGGAGGTACACATGAAAACATTTTTATTTCCAGGTCAGGGGTCTCAATCAAAAGGAATGGGCGAAGCACTATTCGATGAATTCAAAGATATCGTCGATAATGCGGACAAAATCCTAGGTTATTCTATCAAAGAACTCTGTCTTGATGATCCTAGAAAAGAGCTTAGTCAGACTCAATTCACTCAACCAGCTTTGTATGTTGTCAATGCGTTGTCTTATTTTAAAAAAATTAAAGAAACCGGACAGAAACCTGATTTTGCAATCGGTCACAGCCTAGGGGAATTCAATGCGTTACTTGCCGCAGAATGTTTCAGTTTTGAATCTGGCTTAAAGTTGGTAAAGAAAAGAGGCGAATTGATGAGTCAGGCCAGCGGAGGTGGAATGGCGGCAATCTTGAACTCGACTAAAGAAGAGATTGAAGCCATTTTGGCGGAAAGTGGTTTAACCAATATTGATCTGGCGAATTATAATACACCGTCCCAAATTGTGATTTCGGGCTTGAAAGAAGAAATTGCAAAAGCCCAGTCATTCTTTCAAAAAGGAGATATGCTGTATTATCCATTAAACACAAGCGGCGCTTTTCATTCCCGATTCATGCAGCCGTCAAGAGAAAAGTTTGAGCGGTACTTACAGAGGTTTAAGCTATCAAAATTGAAGATACCGGTAATCTCAAATATTTCAGCAAGACCTTATGAAAACGGCGACGTGATTGCAAATTTGTCGAATCAAATTACCAATTCTGTCAAGTGGTCTGAAAGTATCCAGTATCTGATGGAATTAGGAGAAATGGAATTTGAAGAGATCGGGCATGGCGACGTTCTGACAAAGCTGGTGCAAAAGATAAGAGAAGAGTCTAAATCCTCAGAGGAAGTGATTGATGATGCTCAAGATAGTGTAGTTGGCGATGATAAGGTTTTAACAAAGCCGGTTCAAAAGAAAACTAAATCCTCAAAGTCGGTTCAAAAAAAATCCAAATCCTCAAAGCCGGTTCAAAAGAAACAAAAGAAAGAGCCACCAGTACCGTCAGAAGAGGTCATTGATGAAGTGCAAGATAAAGGAATAAAAAAAACAGCAATCATTGAAGAACAAAAAATAGAGACGAGTCAGCAGGATACAACAGAAGTAACCGCTGAAGAGAAAGTGAATGCATGGAATAAACGTTATCCAATTGGTACTAAAGTGAAATCCTCGTTTGTGGATTATGAAGATTTAGAAACCAAAACAGAAGCGGTTGTTTTATTCGGGCATAGAGCCGCAGTCTATATGAAAGGATATAATGGCTATTTCGATTTAGATGAAACAACTGCATTGACGTGATGAGAAAAGCGATTGTTTTTATGTTTTCAGGGCAGGGGTCCCAATATTATCATATGGGGAAAGAGCTCTATCGGCATCATTCAAGATTCAAGTTATGGATGGACCATTGTGATGGAATAGTTTCCCCTCTAATACAAACCTCATTAATCGATGTTCTTTATCATAATAACGTTAATAAGAACGAAGCGTTCGATCGAATATTGTATACCAACCCGGCTCTGTTATGTATTGAATATAGTTTAGCTCGGGTTCTTATGGAGATGAATATTCAACCCGATTATTTATTGGGGTATAGCATTGGGGAGATATCAACCTCTGTTATCTCAGGTGCAGTTTCGTTAGAAGAAGGGATTCAATTGGTTGTGGATTACGCGAAGCTTCTTGAAAAAGAGACCCAACCAGCAGGAATGTTGGCCATTATTGCATCAACAGATATTATGGCTCAGTTTCCTGATCTCTTTAAAAATTGTTGGCTTACAGGAAAGAATTTTCACAGTAATTTTGTAGTGAGTGGTTTGTCAGATGATATTGAACGTCTTCGCGTGGCTTTGAATCGAAAAAATATGATCTCTCAAAAACTACCAGTTAATTATGGTTTTCATACCGAATTGCTGGATCCTCTTGAAGAAAAGTTTAGACGGTTAGTCAAGAATATTAATTTGTCTCCAAT
>JAJFLO010000469.1 GCA_021772675.1 Verrucomicrobiota bacterium
GAATATCGAACAAGGAATTATGAATGACGAAGGAAAAAACTTCATGATTCTACATTCCTTGTTCGATATTCGATATTATTTTTTTTGCATTTTCTATCACAGCATACTCAAAAGTGTAAACTATCTTGTGAAGCATCCCGAATTTTAGTCCCAAAAATCTATAGTATGCTACTTTGTCTAGCTGGAATGGGGAAAGTTTATTTTTTTCGACTCACGAAATGCCATCTGAGGTACATTGTCTATCATAATAAAAAGGCTCAATTTTACTTAAATTTGTCTTGGCAAATAGGTCCACCATACTATAGTTGTGACCTAAATGGAGCCACTGAAGCATATTGATTGTATTTAATGAATTTAAATGAACCGATTTCCGCTACAAGTAATCTTGACAACTTGTCGACTTCTATACTGAAGCAGATCGACGGGATCTGTAGTCGATTTGAGAGATCCTGGCTTGAGCTGGGGCGGGGAGACCTGAAGGCCTGCTTTCGGGAAGCCGCAAGAATTGATTGCAGATCTTGTGCACCATTGTTATTTCGTGAATTGCTTGAGATCGACATGGCTCAAAGCATTCGGCAGAATACCGAGATCAATACGATTGCTTATCAGCGACAGTTCCCGAATTATCACTCAATTATCAAATCCGTGTACAGAGCTCAATTGGTGAGAAAAGAGCGGGAACAGTACGCCACTCCGGAATCACTTTACATTGACTTTGAATCAATCCGTGAAATAAAGGTAAACGGCCACAATCGTTTCCGGATAATCGAAAAAATTGGAGAAGGTGGCATGGGAGTGGTCTATCGTGCCATGGATTTGACAAACCATGATACTTTGGCGCTCAAACTACTCCGTGTATACGATCTACAAATGATTCAGTACATGAAGGCTGAATTCCGAGCCCTTGCCGAGATCACCCATCGCAACCTCATCCATTTCCACGAATTGACGATTACGGATGATCTTGCTTTCATCTCTATGGAGTACATCGACGGTATTAATTTCTTACACTACGCCTGGCAATCGAAGTCCTACGCTGACAGGCAACAGGGTTTTGATCGACTGTGTCAGAGTGTGTTTCAAGTGGTTCAAGGACTGGAGGCCATCCATCGGCGTGGAATGATCCATCGAGACATAAAGCCGGAAAACGTTCTGGTGGAGGCGGATGGTCGCGTCGTTCTTTTGGATTTTGGTTTGGCGAAGGATTACTTGACCAACGTTGGACGAAATCGACGTCATGAGACCTTGGTTGGAACACTGCCGTATATGCCTCCTGAACAAATATGGGGTAAAAATCAGTCCCCAGCCAGTGATTTCTTCACGTTAGGGGTAATGATCTATGTTGCACTGACCGGACGTTTTCCGTGGATGCGGATTGGCGAATCATCAGTACGCCCACCCCGGACTTATCAATCTTCAGTTCCTGCGGATCTCGATCGTATAACGGTGGCGTTGCTGGCGGAGGACTCCGCGAGTCGCCCGACGACTCAAGATCTATTTGCGTATTTCAGGCCTGAAATACCCGTGAGAGGAACCGGATTTCAGTTTAGGGATCGCGATCGCATTTTTGTCGGGCGCTTCGATGAGCTCCTGAAATTGAGGCAAGCCTTTAGTCGTTGTATGACCGGTCATTTGCAAATTCTGGAAGTGGACGGTGACTCGGGAATAGGAAAATCGCACTTGATCGAGCATTTTTTCGATCAGCTGGCTATAGATGAGGATTGCCTGATATTAAAATCTCGTTGCTATCCTCAGGAAAGAATCCCTTATAAAGCTTTTGATGGTATCGCCGATGGCCTGGCTATTTTTCTTGAATCTCATTCGCAACTAATGTCAGAGGTTGGGCTGCAAGAGTTACTTCGGGATGTGCAGCGGATGTTTCCGGGGCTTCGTGGATCGAACACGAGTTCGGATAACGACTTAGCGTCCCTCCAGAGGGATCCGGCTGGACAGCGAGCACGAGCGATACGGGCTTGGTGGAATCTGATTGCCAGAACTGCCGATGTCATTCCTGTGGTTCTTTGGGTAGACGATTTTCAATGGACTGATGAGGATAGCATAATGGTATTAAAAGAAAGTGCCGGGCAAATTGATCAAAGTCGTATCGTTATGGTCTTTAGCCATCGTTGCGAATATCCGGATGTGTCCAAACACATACAATCTTTGGGTGAGCAATTACCAAAAGATGCCTTTAAGCACATAGCATTAGGTCCGTTGGATGCCGACGCAATAGCAACTTTAGTGGAGCAACGTCTGCACTACCTTGACCCTGAATTGAAATCGACAGTGGCCACCGCCGAAGGTTCTCCTTTCTTGATCAATGAAATCGTAGAATGTGCATTGAGCGACCAATTGCAACAAGCAAACACTATGGGAGCCTCATCCACCATCAATAGTGATACCTGGATCCAACGTCGAATCTGGAACCTGAATCCGGCGGAGATTCAGATATTGGAGTTGATGTCATTGTCGGCTGAGCCTCTTGACTGCAAATTAATTAGATGTGTTGCTGGTGTGACGTCGGAGTATCGAGTGATGGTATCATGCATGTGTAAGCAAGCGTTATTAAAGATGGTTGGCGTCGATGGCCGGGAAGGATTTCTCCCGTACCACGATCGCATTCGGGAATCGATACAAAAACACATGGCGTCGGAACGCCAAGTCGAGTGTCATCAAGGGCTGGCCAGGGCCTTAGAACATTTAGATGATGATCGCTGGGGTATGCGAGCGCACCATCATCACGGCGCCGGCAATTTGTCTCGTGCTGGCGAATGTGCGCTTACCGCAGGAAATCAATCATTCGAGTTATTGGCATTTACACAGGCGGCCGAGTTTTATGAGATGAGTCTGAAATGGGCCCCCGGAAGTCGTGAACATCAGAGGAATTTGCTCAAGAAAGAGGCATCGGCCTGGGAATATGGCGGTCACTTGCCAACCGCCGCGGAACGATACTATCGATCCGCGGATTTTGCTGAAGGTCATACAGAAAAAAGAGTGGCGCTACTGAAAGCGTCCGAACAATGGATGATTGGAGGAGATGTAGATCAAGGGGTTGGTGTCATCAGACCACTACTCCACTATTATGGTATTCACTTCCCCAAATCTGGGAAAAGCCTTGAATTGAAAATCGCGATTAATCTACTGAGATTATGGTTGTACCGTGTACTTGGCAGCAACGCGCTAAATCGGAGATTTTCGGAACCCGAGACAAACGAGAAATCTGACTGCTGTTATTTCCTGGCCAAGGGATTGGTTGCGGTGATTCCGGTATTGGGTGGGTATTTTGCTATAAAAAGCCTCGAAACAGCCCAACATAGTGGAGATCCTGTCCGTCTTGCTCGTGGGCTCTTTCTTGTGGGAATCGGGTTAATTCACGGGCCGGGACTGTTGCGGAAACTCGCTGTAAAATTATTGAAAGAGGGATGTCGTATTGCGGACCGAGTACAAGATTCTTATCTCCTTGCGATGGTACAACTGACTTTGGCTCTAGAGGCAATGCATAGTGGTAAGTGGTTGGCAGTAATAACTAGCAGCCAGCAAGGGATCACCATTCTGAATGAAAAATGCCGGGGCATTGCCTGGGAACGTAACCTGGGAACGATGGCTACGATCCGTGGACTTGAAGAGATGGGAAGGTTTTCCGAATCCGTTGGGCAAAGCCAACGTTGGATCCGTGAATGTCACAGCCGGGGCGATGTCCATGAAGTAAACGCTCGGCTCCTCCATGGATTTTCACAGATTTTTTTGAATAAAATCGATCAAGCGCTAGACGAAGCAGACCAGGCTATGACGTTATATGGTCGTCAGGAGATCAGTATGAACCATTTCTACGCAATGCGAATAAAGGCCCATGCGTTTCTGGTAAAGGAGCGCCCTCAGGATGCTCTGGAAATATTTAAAACAGCGCGGGATCCGTTACAGCAGTCCGGATTGTTGAGTACCGCTCTGATAAGAGAAGATTTCAATATTTTATATTCCAGAATTGTCCTTCATTTGGCCAAACAGGCACCCGGAAATGCTCGTTGGATACGTGAAGGGAGAAAAGTTGCCAACGATTTATATTCGAGTCGACGTGATTACGGTATTGCATTCAGCAAATTAACGGATGCTTCGGTTGCCTTCCAAAAGGGTGATTTTCGTTCAACAATCACGTCCCTAAATGATAGCCGGGTTTTATTTGCCACCATGTCCATGGACCTTGTCAATGCATGTGTCGATTATCAGTTGAGAAAACTCGAGGGAATGTGTGATCTAAAAAAAGAAGAACAGACAATCAAAGAAGTTAGTGGCGCCGATCCATCCGTTTGTTTGAAACTGATTATGTCTGGTTTTTTTTAGTTAAAACCGTTCACAAGGTTCAAGGTTCACGGTGTCAAGTCCTGATATAGGTTGACATATTAAAACCTAAGAGTTTAAATGACAAAAGAGGTAATACATATGTTTTTCTCTGTGCTCTCAGTGTCCTCTGTGGTTAAATTCTTTGGTTTTTATCCATGTTGATCCTCAACACAAACCAGAGGTTTATGCTACTATTTAAGCCAAAGATAAGCCGTATTATTGAAGGTATTCTAGCCTCTGAACCTTAAACGATTCCCGTGACGGATAGTAGTTAAGATACGATTTCGCTTCAGCCACGGCACCGTTTTGGAATGACAGTTTGAAATGAGCCACTTCCAAAACGGTACCGGGCAAATCGAGTAACGCCTGATAGTATTCCTGACAGCATAGACCTTGAGCAACGAGGAATTTCAGTAGTCTCCCCACACAATCGGGATCTGGATTTAAAATCTCAATCCCTACTCTATCGCCGATTTGAGGATTGGCATCAAGTTCAAGGTCAAATCCGACGGTAAAATAGCCGGAGAAATTTGGATTGATAAGTGAGACAATTTCGGGTAAGACCTCCTCCAGCTGGTTTTCGTGAAAACAATATCCGATGTTGCGGAGATACGGACATACGTCTTGTGCGTAAAGCAGTACAATTATTCGTATTGTATGTTGTCGGCGAGCCGCCAAGGTGCCCAGGCTCACGATTCTTCCATGAGGGAGAGCGTGCGAAAAGCACTCTTTGATTTTGTCGACCACCGCTCCGTCAAACGGCCTTCCCAGTAGTCGTTCTCCGGTCTCAAGGAAAGCAGCGATTTCCGGCATGCGCGTTTCCAGAGGATTTCCGTCCGGCCCTCGATTTTGGGGAGAATCCAAAGCCACGAAGGGAATCGGCTCTGGTATTTCGCCTGGTTTTGCATTCGCATCAAACTCAAGAAACAGGTATCCAATCCAGCGGGCGAGATTTGTGACACGTTGCCAAGCGCCCAGGAACTGTATCAAATGCTCCCAAACCGCGCTTTTTTGTGACAACTCAGCATAGGACTTCCGCTGTATCTCTTCTATGGTACTATTGCCAGGACGTGTTTTAGGATAAATCCCCAGACTGATGTCTATCGGCTTTCCGAGCCCGGAAAGCCGATGTTCGCAGATAATCGGCTCGGACTTCAGCGGAGTTTTTTCCCATAGCTCCCCGATAAACGACTGCAGCCGCTGCGGAAGCAAAAGTCGCACAAACGACCGGGTTATTTCGAGATCCTGATGGTTAGACGGAGATTGGGTTGAGAACGATCCCATGGTTGACACTCTAAATTGATTAGCAAGCATTGTTTGTTTCTCTGAAAAACGGCAATATATTCTGACACCCAGGGCATGTGAATAGGTACAAACTTATCGGAAATTCGACGTTTTTGCTGAATCAATTGACTATCTGTCAAGTAACTCTGTAGTTTTGGCTATTGCTCGATAGGTTGCAATGGTTTTACATCTATGACTGTGGAGGTCAGGATTTGCTTAAAAAATGATTGCTCTCCATCACGAGCGCGGGTAAGCCTCGTGTTAAAAGTGAGCACGGGCGCGTTTTCATCATGAGCGTCATGAACCTCGACTGTGTAGGCACCTGGTTCCAGTGATAGTTCTTCACCTTCAAACCAATCTCTATATACCCAGGAATACATCCACGTTGAATTAGTTCCATGTGAAAATTTTTGTTTTTTAAAAAAATCACGACCATTCGGACTGACGATCGTGACTAACACATTCGTTGGAAATGCGTGCCCACCGATGACAAGTCTCTCCTTCACCTGATACCCATTTTTTTTATTCCCAACGATGTCCCGTCTATGTTGTAACGTGTTAATTTCCCGTGTGGGCAGGGCGTAAGTCGTTCGTAGAGGAAGGTCTTCGGAACTTTTTTTGTCAGTCTGTAGTACTGCTAAAGGAGAATCTTCTGACGGTTCGGGCCCCAATGGATATCCATAACCTATGGTAAAATCCACGATCCTGTCCATAACCCAACCCGTCCCCGGATCGGCTTGACTCTCCATCTCGTTCAGAATAGTGCCGAAATTTTTTTGCTGCACGGCCGTCGTTTGTTTACCTGTCAAGTTATACGTACCGAGGATCGCGTTATTTATTTTAGCTTCAGTCTTTACGTATGAAGTATTTATGGCCAGGTCGAACATAAGACGCGTTAATCCAAACTTCCCCTGAAGTGGCTGGCAATCGCCCCGTGTATATATATTGACATTAGGCACATCACCGTCCGGGCAGACTTCGTAGCTAATGTTATCCTCTGTCACCCAATCCTTTATTGTAGATTGGATCTTTTTCTGCAGATTCGTCAGTTCTCCTTTACCACCAAGGACAAGTTGCCGATCAGATTCCATGATATCATATTTATTTAAGATCTTATCGGTGTTAATATTGAAATCGTAGATAATTCCCGTGCATGTGGTCGCGTCATAGACAAGACGAGTGAGCCCGGGGATGCAATTATTTTTTTTTTGTTCTGTCATTTTTACCCTTTCCGAATAGTTGAGTTTTAGAGTTCATATTGCTTGGTCGAATATGCTGTTTTTGCAGAAACATAACACGACTTGGAGTACGAATTTTTAGATCGAAACTTGGCCGCCATGGTCTTGGCCGAACTTTCACACCTAAAAGTCGTAACAAGTTATTTTTCAACGATTTAGTGTTTTTGTTTGGTCACTACAAACTCCATTCCAAAATTTATTAGTTGTTTATTGATTTTTTAAAATATATTTATTGATGATAGCATGAATT
>JAJFLO010000470.1 GCA_021772675.1 Verrucomicrobiota bacterium
TAAAAACATTATAATAAGTATAATAATAAAAATATCAAGCAATATTTATTATACTTAAAAAATAATTGCAAAATTTTTTAATGCTTGAAAATGAAGAATTTACAAAAATAAGGGTGAGTTAAGTGGTAAACATAGGTTAAACAAAGTGAAGAAGTTTTATTTCAGATAACAATGAATATCACTTGATAACAATTGGAACTGTGATAAATTTCACACTGTTTCAAAATAAACGAGGAAAAAAAACATTAAAGTGGGCTTGCCCACTTTTTTTTTTACCGTTTCCATAAGGTCTGTGAGAAACCGAACTGTGTTTTCTAAATTGAAATTTAAATTAAAACGAGTTGAAAAAGGATTCTTTAAGTTATGAATAATGAACTAGTTGCAGTCTTAGATTATCTTGAGAGAGATCGTGGACTCGATAGAGAAGTTCTTACAAATCTTATTGAAGAATCATTAGTTTGTGCGGCACGAAAAGCGATCGGCCCAGTCAATGAACTTAGGGTTCACTTAGATTCGAAAACGGGCGATATTCAAGCAATTGCCAAACTTGAGATTGTCAAACAGGTTAACAACCCCGAAAAGGAAATAGAGTTTGATCGGGTTATTAAAGAGAATCCCGAAGCCCGAATCGGTGATGAAATGGATTGGGAAGTCACACCTAGTAATTTTGGTCGAATTGCTGCCAGGACCGCAAAACAGACAATTTTGCAACGATTAAAGGAAGCAGAAAAAGATAGCATTCGTAAAGATTTTTTGGATAAAATAGGTGATATTTTACACGGGTCTATTTCAAGGTTTGAAAAAGGTGAAATTATTATTAGTTTTGGACGTGCTGAAGGTGGGTTACGCCAGAAGGATAAAGTCGCAAATGAGGATTATCGAATTGGTGATCATATCAGTTGTATCCTTACCTCAGTTAATATGAGTCCGCACGGGCCGCTTCTGACGGTCTCAAGATCGACACCGAAGTTAATTCAATGTCTCTTTGAACGTGAAGTTGCAGAAATTGCAGAAAATATTGTTGAAATAAAGGCCGTTGCACGTGAACCGGGATATCGAAGCAAAATAGCGGTATTCAGTAAAGAAGCAAATGTTGATCCCGTTGGTGCATGTGTTGG
Source organism: Verrucomicrobiota bacterium (assembly GCA_021772675.1). Classification (GTDB taxonomy): domain Bacteria; phylum Verrucomicrobiota; class Lentisphaeria; order JABSQK01; family JAJFLO01; genus JAJFLO01. The sequence goes on from JAJFLO010000470.1 coordinate 1,119, forward strand.
TATTAGAGGATCCCGTGTTAAAAATATTGTTCGCGAACTAAATGGCGAAAAAGTGGATATAATTCGTTGGAACGAAGATGTTAACACGTTTATTACTAATGCACTGCAGCCTGCAGAAATTAAGTCTTTGGTCATGAACGAAGATGAAAAAATGATGACTATTATTGTCGAACCGGATCAGCTTTCTTTAGCTATTGGAAAACGGGGGCAAAATGCCCGTCTAACGGCGAAGTTGACCGGATGGAAGATTGACATTAAAAAAATTGAGGATAAAAAGGAGCCCGATTTTGAAGAAAAAATAAGCCAAGCCATTATTGCATTAGCTGAATTACCCAATATCAGCAGGGAAGTCGCGGAGAAGCTTGTTCGTAACGGGTTCCTTTCAGCAGAAGGATTAAAAGCTGCAGAAGAAAGTGATCTAACTGCGATTGAAGGTATTGATGAAGCTGCCGCAATGGAAATCAAAAAAGCTGTTGGTTAGCTCGACTTCAATATCGTTTATTTTTTTGGAATGGAGTGAGTTTTACTAGGAATTATATGGTTTTTAGGCTGTGACAAGTTGACAAAAATTGCTGATTTAAGGCCGCATTTTCCATTATGAAAGCTCCTTTCCACCTGGAAAATCAATTTAAGTCGTAACGATCTCCTGGTAATTTTAGGTTTATAATATTTGCTGGTATTGCATATTCTTTATTCAATAAGAATTTTTAAACATTTGTGATTCCATTTCGAAAATTTGTTAATTGGAATTAATGATGAAATAGAGCCGCTTGCATTCAGACTATTTGCTCAGAAAGATTTTAGCAAGAGGTACATAATAACGCGTTACCTTAAAGGTTGTTTAATATGTCAGAGAATTTAAGAGTCCATCAACTTGCGAAAAAATTGAACGTCAATAGTAAAGAATTAATTACAATTCTTAAGGATGAGGGATTTGAGGCAGGTTCCCATATGTCTATCGTTGAAGATGATGTGGCGGAAATTATTATAGATCACTTCAAAGAAACTGATGCTAATATATGCGAAGAAGAATCTGAGGACCAGCCGAAAGAAAGCAAATTAACCCCTGAGGACAAACCTCTTGACAAGATTATTGTGTCACCGGAAGAGGAGGATCGATCCAAAGAAAATCCTCCAATAATTCATAAGGGAAATGAGCTGCACTTAAAGCCGCCGATCATCGTTAAAAATCTTGCAGCCGCCCTGAACATTAAACCCAATGAGCTCATTCATGATTTGCTGAAGCAAAATATTTTTGCTTCAATTAATCAAACCATTGATATCGACGTAGCCGAAAAAATCTGTAGCAAACGTAATTTTATTCTCATTGCGGAAAAGCGAGAAAAACAAGCTACTGGACCAGCATCTGAATCAACTGAAATTTCCCCTGAAGAATTAACTTATGATGACGAGTTTATTGAAACACGTCCGCCGGTCGTTGCGTTTTTGGGACATGTTGACCATGGTAAAACATCTCTGTTAGATAAAATTCGAAAAACTAAAGTCACCGAAAAAGAAGCAGGTGGAATTACTCAGCATATTGGCGCTTCAAGTATAGAGTGGAAAGGCGATGCGATAACCTTCATTGATACTCCAGGCCATGAAGCATTTACTGCAATGCGATCACGGGGTGCAAATACAACAGATATCGTTATTTTAGTTGTTGCCGTGGATGACGGTATTATGCCCCAAACAATCGAGGCGATAAAGCATGCCAAGGCGGCAAAGGTTCCCATTATTGTTGCAATTAATAAAATTGATTTACCGTCAGTAGATTCGTTAAAAATTCTAACTGAACTTCAACGGTATGAACTCGCTGGAGAAGATTGGGGTGGTGAAACCGGAATCGTCGAAGTTTCTGCACATACCGGACAGGGTATTGATGAATTAATCGAGCGTATTCATCTGGAGGCAGAACTACTTGAACTGAAAGCAAATCCCAAATTACCTGTCAAGGCAATTGTTCTTGAATCTCAGCTTGAGCAGGGATTAGGTCCAACAGTTAATATCTTGATTAAAAATGGAACTATTAACGTTGGCGACAGTGTTATATGCGGGAAATGTTATGGCAAAGTAAAGGCTCTGTTAGATAACCATGGCAAACGCATGAAAAACTGTGGTCCTTCATTCGCAGCAAAAGTTGTCGGATTATCGGGTGTACCGGATAGTGGGACAATTATGGCAGGGTGTAAAAATGAAAAACAGGCGAAAAAATTAACTGAAGCGAGAGGCACGCTTTCCCGAGAGGACGATTTGCAGCCAAAAAGACAGGCGAATCTTGAAGATCTTTATAAACAGATTGAAGAAAATGCTAGAAAAGAATTGAATGTCATTGTTAAGACCGATGCTCAGGGAACCAGCGAGGCTGTCGTCGAAATAATGAAAAAGTTGGAATCACCCAAAATACAGATAAAAATTATTCACGCCGGCGTTGGTTCAATTAGTGAAAAAGATGTTCTCCTTGCTTCTGCTTCAGACGCTATTGTCGTCGGTTTTCATGTTCGTGTTAATGCAGGTGTAAATGCCCTGGCCAAAAAAGAAGGCGTACAAATCCAGCTTTACAGCATCATATACGAATTGGCCGAACGAATGAAAGAAGCATTGACTGGCATGCTTGATCCTGAATTTAAGGAAGTGCCGTTGGGCAAAGCTGAAATTCTTCAGGTTTTTAGCATGTCAAAATCAGTCAATAAAATCTGCGGTTGTAAAGTAAATAAAGGCATTGTCAAAGTCGGGGCAAAAGCCAGAGTCTATCGGGGAAATGAACTCATTTACAACGGTGTCATTCAGTCGCTTCGACGATTTCAGGATGATGTCAAAGAGGTAAAGTCAGGTTTTGAATGTGGTATACGCTTGGATCATTTTAACGAATTTGACGTCGGAGATCTGATCGATATTTATGAATTTGTTGAAATTACGCCAACATTGTAATCTTCCTCTAGCTTGCAGAATTAATACAATCCCAAATCTTCCCAAAAATTAAGAGATTATCATGGACAGAATGGTCAGGGTCAATGAATTAATAAAAAGGGAATTGGGAAGAATTGTTGAGTATTTGATTTGTCCTGAATTAGACGCACTGTTAACCGTCACCGATGTCAATACCTCTCCAGATTTACATCATGCGAATGTTACATTCAGCGTTTATGGAGACGACATACAGAAATCTAAAGCAATTCAGTTGTTTCGAGACAACCGAATTGAAATGCAGCACGAGATGAGTAGTCATATTAGACTTAAATATACCCCGGTTTTACATTTTGCTCTAGATGATAGCCTTGACAAAGCAGATCGGATTTTTAAAATTTTGGATGATTTAGGACTGGAGGATGAATAAAATCACGTCAGATAGTCGGGAATTAGTTCGTCAAATTTATCAATGGATTACCGGGAAAAAATCCATTCTTCTGCTAACGCATCAACGAGCTGATGGGGATGCATTTGGATCCATTTTTGCGATGAGCCATTGTCTTAATGACATGGGGATCAGTGCCTTTCCTTATGTCACTGAAAACGTCCCGGATCGTTATGAATCGTTTGTCCCAAAAGACACTCTCATCGGCAAGCAGGTCGATTTTAATAGTTTTGACGGTGTTATGTGTCTTGATTGTGCAAATAAAAAACGAATTGATATCCCCAACAATACTACATTTTCTGATCTTCCGCTTCTTTGTTGTAATATTGATCATCATATCGACAACTCCAAATATGGTGAGATTAATTATATTGATGATAAATGTTCTGCAACGACCGAAATATTAAGTATTATGATAAAGGAACTGTCGCTGCCATGTTCTCCGGAATGCGCAACGGCTCTATTGCTTGGAATTATTACGGATACGGGGGGATATCGGTTTAATAACACCACTGCGCAAACCCTTAATATCGCTTCGTGGTTGATGGATAAAAAGGGGGATCATGATCAAATAATTGCGGAAATGTATTATAACGAATCGATTCACATGCTTAAATTTCAAGCAAAACTTTTTGATGAAATTCATTTTGCATTTGATAATCGACTTGCCTATTTCTTGATAACGGATGAATTATTGGACCGCCATGGTGTCGTTTCTGAAGATGCAGAGGATGTCGTCGACATTGCGCGTGCAATTAAAGGCGTCGAAATGATATGTCGAATTCAAGAAACGGAAGAAGGAATGCGCTATTCACTTCGGTCTATGAATCCTGCAATACCGATAATCGAAATTGCCCATCAACTCGGCGGTGGCGGGCATGAAATGGCCGCTGGCGCCTTACAAAAAAATATCACAATTGAAAAAGCAGAAGACCTGTTATTGACCTATGTTGGAGAATGTATCGCACACCATGGAAACTCATAATGGCAATGGTCTTTTACTTGTAGATAAACCATCCGGCTGGACCAGTCACGATGTCGTTAAATTCATCAGAGGATTTGGATTCAGAAAGATAGGTCATTGTGGGACTTTAGACCCATTGGCTACAGGATTGTTAGTCGTCGTATTTGGAAATGCGACTAAATTGAGTGACAAATTGTCCTCTGATGTTAAGACATATCAATCTACACTTTGTCTTGGTATTGAAACAGATACTCAAGATGCCGATGGTAAAATTCTTCATGAAAAATCCTGGTCAGCATTAACGGATACTAAAATCCGACAAGTATTCGCAACATTTTCTGGAGAACAGAAACAAATTCCTCCCATGTATTCAGCAAAAAAGGTGAAGGGAAAAACACTTTATAAACTGGCTAGACAAGGTATTGAGGTCAAGCGCGAACCGGTTAATATCAATATATTCAACCTGAATATTATCTCTAGTGATATACCTTTAATTTCATTTGAGGTGACCTGTTCTAAAGGTACCTATATTAGGACACTTTGTCATGATATCGGTTCAGTACTAGGATGTGGTGGGCATTTACAATCACTGAGGCGTACCATGAGTGGTAGATATAGTGTCGATGATGCAATATCAATCGAACAAATCAAACAATGGAATAAAGTTAATCTATTAGAACATAGTGTTCCAATAACGGCAATTTCTGTAGAATAAATTTCTCTATGATTTGTGCAACATCCATTAAACAACTTCCTCGATTTGGGATTAGCCGTATTGCCCTTGCCTGTGGTGTCTTTGATGGACTGCATATCGGTCATCAAAAAATAGTTAGTACGTTAATAGAACACGCGACAAAAACAGATGCAATTCCTGTTATCATGACCTTTGATCCCCATCCTCGAAAAGTCTTAGCACCGGAATCTCCTACCCACTTGATTTTATCTCGCAAACACAAATTACAACTGTTAAAGCGACTGGGTATTGGCGTCACTGTCGTTATTCCGTTTACTCCAAAATTATTAAAACTAAAACCAGAAGCATTTATTGCTGAGATGCTCCGCGTCGATGGATTAGATATAACAACGTTTTGTGTTGGAACAGAATGGAGATTCGGTCATAAAGGTATGGGAGATACGGAGTTGTTAAAACAGTTGGAAGACAAATATCAATTTAGACTTATCCCTGTTCCTGAATTAAGTACCGGGAAAGAAAAAGTTAGTAGTACAACTGTGAGACAATCAATCGACAAAGGTGACTTAACTCAAGTCAAGAAAATGCTGGGTAGACATTACTCTATCATGGGTACCGTTGAATTTGGCAAAGGTATCGCAACCTCACAACTCTATTGTCCCACAGCAAATATCGATTGTCAAAATGAAGTATTTCCGCCAAATGGTATTTATGCAGCCGAGGTTCAAATTGATCCTGAGAATGAGTTACCAAAACGGTACTTTGGTGTTATTTATCTTGGAAATTCGCCCACGTTTGTAGATCGTCCACCGAATAAGCCTTATATGGAAATAAATATCTTTGATTTTAATGATGATATTTATGGCCAGTTGATCGAGGTAGAATTCATTCAATACATTCGCGGTGATGAGAAATTTGACACGGTTGATGCACTAAAAAAACAAATTTCTATCGATGTCGATGCCGCTAAACAGGTGTTCGCCATCTGATGGATGAGTATTGGATGCCAGCGTTTGGAGTTCCTTCTTTAGAAGGGCTTTTCTAAAAATACCGCCTGAAGACGGAACTCCAAACTTAAAATCGCCCTGAATTAAACGTTTCCTATTTTACGTGTTTCTGCGTAGTTAATTAAGAGCATCGCGAAAGTGATGACGGATCAATCGAGTCCGATTTTCGGCCTTGAAAGTTACCGCTACTCAATTATCTGTTTAGAAATTGTGATTTTTTCTACGATATCTTCCTTCACTTTCGGAGTCGATTCTATCTTCAGGTCAATTTTTCCCGGAGTTGAGCATGAAATTGGCGGTTCTGTGAGTTCTATTTTGTGGTAGTCGGAAGGTAAAGTAATGCCGTTAGCATAGTCACTATTAAATGCGGCAGCTAATTCAATGTTAAATACCGTTCCGATTCCACTTTCCATCATCCCGCCGACCAAACAACTTAATCCGTTTTTTCGGCATAGTTCATGAATTTTGATTGCTCGAGAAATACCGCCAACCCGTCCGGGTTTGATATTGATAATTCGACAAGATTCCAGCTTTACTGCTAGTTTGGCATCGTCGATACTTCCAATACTTTCATCAAGGCAAATCGGTGTATGAATTTCCTTTTGTAGTAATGCATGATCATATAAATCATTATATGCCAGTGGCTGTTCGATCATCTCCAACCCGTAATCATCAATTCGTCTAAAAAAATCAAGGTCTTCCATTGAATATCCACCATTACAATCGATGGTAATTTTTAAGTTTGGGAATTTTTCGACGACTTGTTTAATTACCTCGGTATCCCAGGCGTTTTTTATTTTTATTTTGATATCCTTTACGCCCGAATCGACGACTTCGCTTATTTTAGCTAATAGAATCTCAATCGAACCTGTAATACCAAATGCAGATCTCACGTTTATATCGTTAATGTTATTAACATCGTTTCCAGAAATTAATTGACACAGTGGAATGCTTTTTTCGATAGCAGTTAGTCCCCACCAGCATTGCTCAACTCCAGCTTTCGCAAAACTATTACCCTGAAATGGATTTAATAGTGAAGGAATCGTATCCCCATCCACCAAATCTTTGCAGAGCACTGCCGGAGCAAAATGATCGACTATATTATGATATGCTGATTTAGCTGTTTCTGATGAATAAAAAGGTTTACCCAAAGGGCAGGTTTCTACCCAAGCCTCAGCATTATCGGAATATGCCTTGACTAAAACACTTTCCACACCCTCTTCAATTCCATAAGCTGTTTGCCAGGGGGAAATGAGTGGAAGTCGAATATGATATACATCAAGTTTTTTGATTTTCATTTAAGTAAAATTTCCGAAAATTTATTATGAGGAATTAATCTTCTTCACAAAAATCGATTCTAAAATGTAATGCATTGTAGATTATATGCTATATCTTAAGTAGTCATGGGAAATAACATTGATGTATTAATTAATACATTAACAAATTCAAAGAAAACTTATGTTTGAGCAGGCATTTAAGAATATTGACGACATACTGCACAAAGACGCAGGTGCTGGTACTGAATTGGATTACACTGAGCAGACGTTGCCACCGGTACAGTGAAAACTACTTAAACGTGGCAATTTGAAATACTATCTTCTTTTTCTAAAATCTTCATATTAAAATTTCTTATTCCTTGTATTTTCTTAAAATATATATAAAAAACGTTTTCTTCAAGGTCTTATTTTGTCGGGAAGAGAGCCGTCTAATGATAATTGAATAAAGCCGAGTTCCCCTGGCAACAGTCACCAATAGTAAAGCCGTTTGGGAAGATATGGACAGATTCGAATGGACCTAAATTTTGCATCATCCTACTCTTGCTACGATAGTGTGAACAGTGTTGATTAGAGAAATTTGGCCTTACTCACAGCATAGGAAAATCCACCTGAACTGAACGCATGATAGCATCCGGCTATCCCTGAAAAAACACCAATGGTCTCAACTCTTTTTGAAAAATAAAATGGTTGCGAGCAGTAGGTGGACTGTTGTCT
>JAJFLO010000048.1 GCA_021772675.1 Verrucomicrobiota bacterium
CTCATCTGAGGCTTCCGTCTAAAGACGGGACTACGAACCTTACCCCGTCCGAGTTTTTCGTTGATTTGATTGTATAAGCACTTGTATTTTAAGTTACAATTGATGTGAGACGAAAACCCCGGCAAAGCCGGTTAAATTTATTTATATCGTCAGATATAAGAAATTCTCACCATGTAATTACAAAGCCTGCCTTTAGATTTACATGGTAACTTCATGTATTTGATAATCCTTATCTCGCGAAATATGATTGATTATTGAGGTTTTATTGACTATAATCACACCTAATTTCTCTCAATGCTCTTGGTATAACTTCACCTATAACCTTTAATCAATGTTCACATGTTTACGGAATTTATAAATTCATTTCAGACGTATTTTAAGCTTCTCCGATTCACAAAACCGTATAAGACACGATTGACTATCGGTATACTTGCGGGGTTTCTGTCGGGGGGGTCTTTGTTTGGCGTTTTGTATAATATGCCCAATTTAATACGCTCATTCGAAGTGGATAAAATAGAGAAAATTGAGAAAGAGGAAAAGGAGGATGGCGGATTTGAAAAAGTAAAAAAAATTGCTGATAAATTTAATGTTCAGTTAGAAAAAGAAGATGGCAGCATGACTTGGCAATTTATGCTGTTGAGCATGATTGGACTGCCGATCTGCATTTTTTTGAAAACGGTATTTACCTATGTAAACCGATATTGTATGCGCTGGGTAGGTGCAAAAGTCGTTGTTGATCTGCGAAGTGCCATTTTTTCCAATCTGCAACGACAATCACTTCGATTTTTTGGTAAAGCTGATACGGGAAATCTAATCAGTCGATGTTTTGCGGATACGGGGACTGTTGAGCATGCTATTTCCGCAAGCATTGCTGATTTAAGTCGCGCGCCAATCGAGGTTTTCGCGTCCACAACATTTGTGATTTACTTTGCTGTCCAGAAAGAATTACTGGGATTAGCTGCGTTGATGTTTGTAGTTGTGCCGTTCTGCTTTATTCCCATTGTTATTTTCGGTAAAAAAATCAAAAAATATACCTTGAACTCTCTTCGCCGAGTTTCCGAGTTGTCGAGTTGTATGCTCGAAAACATTACGGGAATTCGTGTTGTCAAAGCCTTTAACATGGAAGATAAAGAGATTGCGCGATTTAATCGAATTTCACATGCTTTTTTTCGTCAAATACTGAAATCGCTGCGGGCTGAATTGCTTATGACACCGATGATGGAGCTGGTCGGTGTTTTATTTATTTGTTTGTTTCTTGTCTATTGTTTTGCCTCTAACATCGCGCTAAGTCAGATACTACCTATGGTTGGGGCCGGATTATTTGCGTATGGTCCTATAAAGCGATTAGCAAAGATCAACAGTCGAATTCAGCAGAGCATCGCCGCATCAGATCGAATCTTTGAATTGCTTGAAATGGACGATGTATTAGTTGAATCTGCTAATCCTGTTAAAATTGATTCATTCAATGGAAAAATTGAATTTGACCAAGTTTCATTTTCGTATGGAGATAACAGTCCATTTCAGATTGAGAATATTTCATTGACAATCAAGAAAGGTGATCTTGTTGCTTTTGTTGGAGAAACAGGCTCTGGAAAAACAACCATGGCAAATTTGGTTGCGCGGTTTTATGATCCTGAATCGGGTACCATTAAAATTGACGGAATTGATTTAAAGGAAATCGAAATTGCCTCATTACGATCTCGAATTGGTATAGTTACGCAGGAAACTATTTTATTTAACGAATCTGTAGCTTACAACATTTCCTATGGCTCTGACTCAGTAAGTCAGGACCAGGTTGAAAGTGCAGCGAAACTTGCTAATGCTCACGACTTTATTATTGCCGAGCCGGAAGGATATCAAAGGGTTGTTGGCGAGAAAGGGTTTAGACTAAGCGGTGGGGAGCGTCAACGTATCGCGATAGCGCGTGCTATTCTCCGTGATCCTGATATTCTAATTCTTGACGAAGCTACCAGTGCATTGGACACAGCGACTGAGCAATTGATTCAGGAGGCGCTTGATCGACTAATGGGGAACCGGACTGTTTTTGCCATTGCCCACCGATTAAGTACGGTTAGAAATGCAACATGTATTTATGTCATGGAACATGGAAAAATTGTTGAACATGGAACCCATAACGAATTATTAAGACTTAAAGGTAAGTATTGTAAGTTACATGAAATTAACGGATGACTAAATTATATTATTTATAAAAATGGACATAAAATCGATAATTAAATAGTCTAGGTAGCGTATTCTAAGTCGTTATTATTGCCGCAAAAGTACATATTTAGTGAAGATATTATCTTGTAGGAGCGTGCGTTTGTAGTCCCGTCTTCAGGCGGAAGTGTTAGCGATGCTTCAGCGAGTGTGTAAAAACATCGGATCGCTGAAGCTCTCCGAAAACTTCCGCTTAAAAGCGGGACTACGAACGGGGTGAAATTAAATTTATAGTATAGGTAGTGTATTCTAAGTTACTAAATGGTAATAGGTTTCAGGTTTCAGTGTCAGTGTCAGTGTCAGTGTGGCGGGTTAAAATTAAATGGGAAACACTTTATGTTGATTCCGAAGTCACTCTCCTCTACTGTCCATGAAATGGTCAATCCTTATTATGAAATTTTAGAATGTCTTTAACGTCTGAAACCTGACACCTGTATTCTTGCAGGATAAAGGCCCGGCAAAGCCGGTTAAGTTAACAAGTTTTAAATAAAGATTATCGTATTTCTGATCATGCCATTAAAAGAATGATTCAAAGGTCGATCGACAGAAATGAAATAGAAGAAGCCGTAATGTGCGGTGAAGTAATAGAAAATTATCCGGATGATAAATATTCGCCAAGTTGTTTAGTCTTTGGAAAAACAAAAAGAGGGAAAAATACTACATATTCAATTATCTTTACCACCTTCAGTTGTTAATATTACGACATATGAACCAGACTCTGAAGAGTGGATAGATTCAAAAATAAGGAGAAAATAGCTCATGAAATGCGTGTTTTGTGGAGGGAAATTGGAAAAGAAAATTGTGACGTTTTCTTATGGAGAGGAAAACAAATATCTTCTTATTAAAGATGTTCCTGCTGAAGTTTGTAAATCTTGCGGAGAAAAAATTTATACACCGGAAGTCTCAGAAAAACTTTTGGAATTGGCAAAAGAAAAAATTAAACCCTCAAAAACCGTTGAAGTTCCAGTTTATGAATTTGTGTAATTCTGAAATGACTCGGATAAGAGATTTCTATACGACTAAATAAGTCAAAGTAAACTCATTGATATCGCATGATATCCAGTTTTCCTGATTGATTTAAGTTTTCAGGTACTCAGTTTTCCTTGCAATTTTCTACATCTATTAGGCAGTGAGACAATTGGATAAATTATTAATTTTCCTATTGCTTCAGCAATCAGGGTAAATTCGCGAAAGTAGATTGTCATACCGATTACTGTTTTCCCAATAAATGTCAAATTAGATGAATAAATTACACGTGCATGTTCTCTGGAATACTTGTGCATATTTTTTGCAAACCGAAGAACTTTACTGAGGGTTTTATATTGAGACGATTTTGGAAGATGTTCATATCGTTTATGAAATTGGCATTCATTTGTGATATAAAAATCACCTTCTAATAATAAATAAATTAAAATTGTCAGGTCAATTGTATTTATAATACCATCTTTTGAAGTGATATAAGGAAATATTTTATCCAGAACCGATTTAGGCATTATTCCGTATATGAAATTTGCTTTTTGAGAATTTGCATCCCTCGCCCAAATAAAATTAATCAGTTGAATTTCCTTTGACTTGTGTGAAAATGCTTTTTTCCAAGTACATGGCCAGGTTTTTATCTGTTCGTTGTTTTGACCAATATTATCATAGTGGCAAAAGGCCAAAATATATTCTGGGTATTTTTCCAATGCGTTGATTAAGGTAGAAATAAAAGTTGGTTCCCATATATCATCATGCGCAGCCCACATGAAATATTTCCCGGAACACAGTTTGAAGACCACGCTGAAATTTTCATATGCACCGATATTTTCAGAATTGCGATGATATGAAATCTGCGGATGTTTTTTTGCGTATTTGCGGCAGATCAGTTCTGTATTATCGGTGGAAGCATTATCTGAAATAATCAATTCAAATTCACTGAAATCTTGCTCCAGGAGAGAATCTAGTGCTTGATGAATATAGTTTTCCCCGTTAAATACAGGCATTCCGATACTTAATAATGTTTGATTTGTGTGCATAGAGTTTAGATGTTTTTATGAGATTCGTTTTAGATATCCATTTGGTGCAACAGAAATTAGAAGTTTGTTGTCGATATCTCTATCAATCTCGAAATTGGTAATTTCATCTAAATACGCATAAACTGTTGATTTGGGATTATTCCGGACATCCCAAAGCAGACTAGGAAAAGAACCCTTTGGCATGTCATCAATAATGGTATTGGAAACAACACAATATCCTCCTTTTTTTACCAAAGGTGCATAGGCCCACAATTCTGCCAAAACATATTCATGAATGTGATTGGAATCGAGTGCTACCATGATATTTTTATAGTTTTTTGCATACTCTTTCACTTGCTGAATTATAGCATTATCTATAGAAAATTATTGAATCATATCTATATTTTAAACATAGGATGTTTTTCAATCTCGGCACGATTATGCTCTCGAATATCAACATCGACGCCGAGCATTTTACAGTCGCCGCCTAGAAGTTGTAGTAATGATGCACTGAATATCGCTATAGGTAATGCCTGTCTCAATAATCAGTTCAGCTTTTGTCTCCCAAATAATCTCCTGTATGGCAATTATCCTGCATGTATTGAATAATCGGACGTCCTATCCACTTAAAATGATGGGAATATTCATATGAATTAATCGATGAAAAATTCCTGAGACAACCTTTTCAATTCAGTATCGTCTCCCATTTTATTGATGATTTCTGAATTCTTCTTGTTAAATTCATCAATTAGATTCTTCATTGATCCTCTCTATTTTAACTCTAATTTGATATTCTATTCCATTATCGTAGAAATAACATGCCGGATATCCCTCAAATGTTCTCGCTCTTAATAAGTTGATTAAATCAAGTGCCCTATATTCTTTATCTAAATCAATCTTTGACGCAATATTTAACTCTCTGCCATAGTGTAGATTCCCCTGAGTCAAATTTTGTTTCGTTTTCGTATAATCACCGTTTAGCAGTTTCGGATAGTTCTCAATAAAGAGCTCAGTCATTGCCTGTTGAGCTTTGTAGTATAGGGTTTTTCCTGTATCTTCCCAAGTCTTTTCAATTTCTTTTTGAAATATGATATCACCACTATCAATAGAGTTATCAACAAAATGAATTGATACACCAAATGGGGAATTTTCAACAATTGTCCAGAAATTATAATGTTTACCACGATTATGGGGTAACAAACTCGGATGAAAATTTATGGTGCCGACTTTTGGCAAAGAATGAATTCGTTCCTTAATAATATAAGGCCACCAGGCTAAGATAATATAGTCTAACCTTGACAGAGCCAATTTATTTCTCATTTCTTCTGTATCAATATCAGCGTTGAATAAAATCTTATCATTCTGGAAGCTTATCTCTTTTAAAAACGAAAATACTGACGACTCTTCGTTCGTACAGACAATAAAAGAAATATGTTCTGGGTAATTTTTGGTTAAATAAGCCGTCGATTGTAATCCTACGTATTTATCTGCAAATAATGCTATCTTCATAATCATTCACCATTTTCTCTTTTCACTCTTCAGTCATCTATTGAGATGCGAAAATGCCAAGTTGTTTTTTTATAACACCCATACCTAAATATCTTTAACCCATCTTTCTAAAGGGGTATTTCCAGAAGGCCATTAAAAACAACATAGTTTGTTCATAATGCAGGTTAGTTCCGAGAAAAATAAAATTTTAAATCCTTACCTCCCTGTTAATTAACACATGGTAAGTGTGTCAGTCACATATCCTTACAACCTCATTAAATAAACTTCTATCTGAAAGAACAAATAATCCCAACTTCCATGATAAGTGTCTTTGATTATCTTAGTAAGAATTTTCTTATACAATCTGCGACACGTTTAACCTCATCCTGATTTATATCATGATAACTTGGCAAATTTATAGCATTTTTATATATCTTGTAACTAACTGTATTTTCTCGTCGTTCGTCAAACATGGGAAATAGGCTCACAGGATAAAAGAAAACACGTGCGTCGATATTATTTTCCTGTAATATATCAATGAGCTTTTTCTGATCAATGTCCTGATCAAAGACAACTGTTGGCATCCAGTAACTGTTTTTTGTTCCCTCTTTTTCTGGATTCATCGCAGTCCCATTGATGCCTGTGAGCGCTGCCTGATACCAATAAAAAATCTGGCGCTTTTTCTCAACTAATTCATCAACCCGCTGCATTTGACCAAAACCAAGCGCAGCTTGCATATTCGATATATTGTATTTATAGCCGATTTTTTCACACCAAAATTGTTTGGGAATTTTAGAATCACGACCATGGTTTGCCAGCACCTCAATTTTTTTTAACATAGCCTCATTTTTTACAATCAACATACCACCTTCACCCGTGGTAATTGTCTTCGTTCCGTGAAAAGAGAATGTTCCGAAATCTCCTATAGAACCAGCTTTTTTCCCTTTGTATTCGGAACCGATGGCCTCAGCAGCATCTTCAATCACAATAAGATTATGCTTTTTAGCGATGGCTAAAATCTCGTCCATTTCACACAAATTCCCATAGAGATGTACTGGAATAATGGCCTTTGTCTTTGATGTAATAGCGGCTTCAATTTTTGCCGGATCTAAACACCACGTATCTTCCAGAATATCAATAAAAACAGGCTTTGCACCAAGGTACGTAATGGGCGCTACAGATGCAATCCATGTAATATCTGGCACAATGACTTCATCATCAGGCCCAACATCAATGGCAGACAATGCCATGTGCAAGGCACCTGTACAACTGGATGTAGCTTTTGCAAAATTACCACCAATATAAACTTTAAATGCCTTTTCAAATTTTATAATATAGTCATAACATTTATCACCCCAACCAGTACGTATAGCATCATCAACGTACATATGCTCGATAGAAGTAATAGATGGTTTGGTGTAGCAAATTCTGCTATTCACTTTACCACCCATTTCTGTATAGCTATAACAAACTGTTCACCCCAACCTCTAACGTATTGGAGTTGAGTTATAATCTCACCTTGAATGTTTCTAGGTAAAACAATAATATCCTTAGGCTTTTCTACCTTGAAAGTCTCTGGCACTTCTGTAGGAATATGACTGCCAGGTAAAAAAAATCCTTGTTCATTCGGATTAACATCACACTCAAAATCGATTAATTCTTTTTTTATATCACGGCAGATCAACAATGTATCCCCTTTTGCTGCTGCGTTGTAAGCGGCAAGTTTTTTACTTTCTATATTTGCTATTTCCTTGAAATTTTTGTGGAAATCAATGCTTAACGTTCCCCGCTGTAATTCTGTATCTTTGATTTTTTACTGATTCAGAGATATCCCTTAAGTTACTTGATTCATGCTTAGGGCTCACAAATAAATAACTTGGATTTTTCGCATCTTATCTTCACGTCATCTAGGTCCCGATCCAAATGACGAAAAACATTGAAATATTGCAATATTCCTGCTGCTTTTCGCCATTCAGATTGCCCAAACCTGACATAAATCTGAGCGCGAAATTATCCAAGTTATTTATTTGTGAGCCCTTAGTGTAAATTCTAACGGGACACTCCATGTGTTTCTATGATAGATTCCTTGATATTAACTGTCAATGCATTTTTTTCTATAAAAGTTATGTTAAGTTTTGTAATTGTTTTTGACGTTGCTCATAGTCGGGGGTGTGCTTTTTGCCAATATGAAAATCTCCAGCCAATAACAAATTGAGAACTATCGTGAGGTCAAAAACGTTTAATATGCCATCGTCTGAAGTGATAGACGGATATATTTTTTCAAGACCCGATCGGCGCATCATTCCGTATATATTATTTGCTTTTTGGGAATTCGCGTCTCTAGCCCAAATATATTTTATGAGCTGAATTGCTTTTGATTTGTGTGAAAACGCCTTTTTCAGGTAGATTCCCATGTTTGTATCTGCATATTATTTAGCCCAATATTGTCGTAATGACAAAAAACCAAAATATATTCTGGATGATTTTCCAACACGTGAAGGAAAGTCGGATCCCATATATCATCGTGTGCGGCCCACAGGAAATATTTCCCTGAAGTCAAGCTAAAGGCATTGTTGAAATTCCAATTTGATCCCATTTTTTTGGGATTGCAATGGTAAGATATTTGAGAATACTTATTAGCGTATTCACTACATATTTTTCCCGTATTATCGGTAGATGCATTATCCGAAATGATTAATTCAAAGTCAGTAAAATCTTGGGCAAGTAATGAATCTAATGCTTGACGAATATACTTCTCTCCATTGTATACGGGCAAGCCAATGCTGACGGTCTTCTTTTCTATGTCCATAATATTTTGATCACCAATAACTAAGATACCCTTTTTAAAAAACCATCCGGATTGACTGTTATTAAAAGCTTTTGTTCAATCTCATGGGCAATAACAAAGTTACTGTTATTTTTTAAGAAATCATGTACAGCAGTTTTTGGATTATCGTTTTTTCCCCAATTATCTTTTCCCCATAACTCGTTTGGTGCATCTTGGACGATTGTATCAAACACTATTAGATAACTTTCCTTTGACACAAAATCTGAATATAAATTTAACTCTTGAATAACATGGTCATGGGTGTGGTTTGAATCCAGTGCTACGATAATCTTCATATCGTCCTTAATATGATTTTTTACTTCACTTATTGTTTCAGTTGAAATCGATGAATTCTCAATCATGGAAATCCGCTTATACATTGCGTGTTTTTCAATGGCAATACGATTGTGTTGACGTATATCGATGTCAATGCCTAATACCTGCCCTTTTCCAATCAACTCTAAAATGGACGCATAGTAAATCAGCGATCCTCCATGAGCAATCCCTGTCTCAATAATTAGGTCAGGTTTGACTTTCCAAATAATTTCCTGCATGGCTATCATATCTTGTGGATATTGGATTATGGGTCGGCCCATCCAGGTAAAATTATATGAGTATTTGGATTTAAGAGATTCAAGTAAGAACTCTTTTGAACTGGTAACCAATCTTTCATTTTTGTGATAGTTCTCTATTCGTTCCCGCCGTTCCTGGGCAAATAATTGTTCTGGATTCAAAATTATTTTCTCCTAATTGGTTTTGATATAAGGTTCCATTTTGTCTGTTTATGACGTGATAGCGTATCTTTCTGTGGTGATTCTTGCAGAACTCTTTTTAGAATTTGATTGCTCCTCCAGAATGCGAATGGTTCATATTCAGGGTAGGGGTAGTACCCCAAATTAAATTGTATGGATTTCCCCGATTTTTCCAGATATGATTCAACTAGGTCTCTAACTAATACTGGTTTATTGCTGCAGCAATTAATAATCCCACTATACTTATCTTGTAAGGTTATCGCTGTAATATACTCAGCAACTTTTTCAACAGGTAAATAATCACGTAATTGTTCTCCTTTTGACATATTAAATACCTTCTCATGTTTTTCAATTGTATGTTCTAATTGAGACAACAGTGATTTTTTATTCTGACCTTTACAATACATGTAAAACAAGCGAATCCATTTCATATTAAAATCATTATAATTTTGTAGCTGCTCCAGAAATTGTCTCAAAGTATCTTTTGCCAACGCATAGGGATTTTGTGGTTTTGGAGACATGCTTTCTTTCAATTCTCCTTCCCGCAACCCGTATTCTAGACAGGTTCCAGCTATAGCGATATCCTGTAAACCGTTCATAATCAAATTTTTTATAAATGCATAATTATTGAGAAGGTTTTTCTCGTAGTGAAAAAGTTCGTTGTAATTAGGTAAACCTTCCCATGCCAGATGAATCAATTTATCCCTATTAACGCAATATTCAGTTAGATTTTTCTTATTCCTTGATTATCAATGACTTAGTTTAATGCCTAAATAAACATTGATCAGGTATACTGTCAAGCCCACTTGCTCAAACTTGGTAGTTTGTTCGTATTTAGTGTTAGATAGAGGGTGTTTTTTTGCCATTTAGTGATAATGTATACTGTATTATAACTTTAATTTAGCATATTTTATCAATGAGGGTCTAATGACGAAACTACAGAAGTCTTGCATAAACCAAACCATTGACAATTTTCGGAAGAAAAAAGTCATGACTATCGATGATCTTTTAAATTCAATGCAGTGTTCAACAATTACGGTTCGGCGATATCTAAAGCAATGGCATGCTATAACCAGCTATAACAAAAACGGTTGTTACTATGTTTTGCCTAATATCTCGAAATTTAATGAGGATGGATTATGGCAATATAGAACCATTCGCTTTTCAAAATTTGGAAGTCTAAAGCAAACGATTATTCGCCTTATCCAAGACTCTCCTTCCGGAAGGGACGCCTCGGAAATTGCACAATTGGTGGGAATGGATCCCCATTCTATCCTCTCGCGTTTAATCGG
>JAJFLO010000471.1 GCA_021772675.1 Verrucomicrobiota bacterium
GAAATAATCCCGTCTAGTCGAGAGGCTATGAGCATCGCCTCATAGCCTCTCACCTATCCGTTATCTCCCAGCCGACTGGCGGCATGCGATGCCGCCAAAACCCCCCAAGCAAACGTACTCGTATGGCAGGTTTTACTTGCCTGCTTTATCCACTGATTTTTCCCTGAATAGTGGAATTGGTTTACGGAAAGCTTTACGCTGGCAGTCGGGAGTTTGAAGCAGAAAAAAGCTGTTTTTAAATACATATGAGTGTCCTATAATTGGCAATACCGATATGGAAGGTTGGGCTACCATATCTCAGTCCGGCAGACATGCTACAAGATGTGGCTTAAATTTGGGTCCGCTGATTCGGGCAAGATCATCTTATGACTTAAAGGTGCTGGAATGAGTTCTCTAACATTAGTAGAAAAAATTTCACTTGAAGAATTCTTTGGAATGTCGTCTGGCTATGTTCTCGACTTTGGTAATAAAACGTTCCAAAATTTTTTTGTAGAAAATACAGGCCTAGATATTCACTTGAAAAAATATCAAAAAAGCGGAACATCAAAAGCAAATAAACTGCGTGAGTTTTGGAAACTTGAGCCTGATCATTTAGTAGGAAAAGTTCTTCTAGCATTAATAGAATATGCTAAAGCAACTCAATCTGAGTCTGGGAGTAGTGATTTAGAAGATCAGTGTAGAGAAATTGCGAATAGATTATTAGCTGGAAAGGTAAATTTAAATACTCTTAAAAACACCGTATCTATTTTTGATGCGAACCATCTTTCAGAACAAATTCAACGCATAGAACAGGCTGTTGAAACTGATCCATCACTTGCGATTGGAACGGCAAAGGAATTAATTGAAACCTGCTGCAAGACAATTCTGGCAGAACGTGGCAAGCCTGTTACAGGTAGTCCTGATATTTCTATACTCACTAAGGAAACATTAAAAGAATTAAAACTTGTTCCCGAGGGAGTTCCCGAGGCTGCACGCGGAAATGATGTAATAAGGCGTTTGCTACATAATTTGGGAACAATTGGAAACAACCTTGCGGAACTTAGGGGCTTGTATGGTACTGGGCATGGGAAACACGGTAAGGCAAAAGGCCTAACTTCACGACATGCAAAATTAGCCGTCGGAGCGGCTTCTACCCTCGCGACCTTTCTTTTTGACACGCATAGGGAAGTGCCAAAATAAAATTTGAATCCATATTTGAAAGGTTGATATGAGCAATCAACTAGCTATAAATATAGAGAGTTACTTGGCTAGGCTTTCAAAGATATACAAACAGAATAATGAAAATGTCTTCTTATCATTGCTTGTGAATGCTGAGATCCGTGTTGAGGAGGAATTCCACTATGACAATTGGAATGGCGGTCAATATGGGCATGCCTTATATCTAAATCTCCCAGAAGATTTATACCTTGATGTGGTGAAAAATAAAAGCAATATTCGAGAAAGAATTCGATCAGATATAGATGAAATTCACAATGTTCCGAATGAATTCATTTGTGATGTGTTTCTTGAAATGATAGTTGATGAAAATCATGATTGGAGAAATGAATCTGGATTACTCTTAAGTCGTAACCGTATTATTTCATCAGAGTCCGACAACCATATTTGGTCTGACAAACAATTTCGTTTATTTCTTAGTCATAGGACAAGTGTTAAAAAGGAAACAGCTTATCTTCAAAAGAAGTTAAAAATATTCGGAATATCTTGCTTTGTTGCTCACAACGATATTGAGCCCACAAGAAAATGGCAAGAGGAAATCGAAAAGGCTCTTTTTTCGATGGATGCACTAGCTGCTTTGTTGACGACGGATTTTCATGAAAACTCTTGGGCAGATCAAGAGGTGGGGTTTGCTTTCGGTCGAGGAGTGCCAGTTTTTCCTATAAAACTTGGTTCGGACCCTCGTGGATTTGTAGGAAAATTTCAGGCTCTTTCTGTTTCATGGGAACATGCTAGCAAGGAACTCGTAAAGTTACTGATT
Source organism: Verrucomicrobiota bacterium (assembly GCA_021772675.1). Lineage (GTDB taxonomy): Bacteria > Verrucomicrobiota > Lentisphaeria > JABSQK01 > JAJFLO01 > JAJFLO01. The sequence continues at coordinate 1,976 of JAJFLO010000471.1, forward strand.
AAGCAAGACCGAATGGTCAATGCTTATATCAATGCAATCAAAAGCTGTAAGAAATTTGATGATGCGAATTTATTGGCAGAAATACTTCCTGCTATTGAAAAGCTTTCCGATCAACAAGCGGATAATTTGGTCACTATTTTTAAGGAAAATAGTCAGATACGAGATAGCTATGGATTTAACGGTAAAAGTTCCACTTACTATGGAAAAGGTTTAGCTTACCATTTAGAACGTTGCACTGGCCGTGAATACCATCTGAAATTGAGTTGATTGTTACAGATAGATTAAAACTTGCCAAGATACAAAAAAGTTTGAAAATTATCCTTATTAAGGGGACAAGTTTTAAATTTATATATATTTTGATATGTGTTTGATTGTAGTGTGGTTGTTCAAAGGGAAGGCAATTTTTGATGGCAAGGGTAGGGGTTCTTCGCCAAAGCTCGGACTGATGAATTGAAACTAACGCTTGGAAAATTTCAAACAAACTGCAGTGTGGTGAAGGGCGGGAATTTTCCTCCAGGGCATCATGGCTCTGCCGTTGATGTCGAGGGTCTGGTTGGTGATGGATGTTTGCGCGTTTGAGAACAGAAATCTCCTTCATTTGGTTCCGACGATGAAGGTAAAATGTTG
>JAJFLO010000472.1 GCA_021772675.1 Verrucomicrobiota bacterium
TGCAGCAATGGAGGGATTCAATAATAAGATTGGCTGGTTGAACAGGCAGGCTTATGGGTATCGAGATCAAGAATATTTTAAGTTGAAAATATTTGATCTACCTAATCTAAGGATCATCAGAAACCTATGATTTTTACAGATATCCGAGAAGAATCCAGGTTTCTGTAAAATCACTGCCTAAATTGACAAACGAATGTCGAAAAACTTACTGCTTGCAGTATAGGGTACCCATTCGTCTAGCATTTGCAATTGAGTAATGCAAGATTTTTGAACAAAAAAAAGGAGCTCTCTTATAAGGCGATAAATACCCGGCGGCCCAGTGTGGCGTCCTGCAAATAACTTGAAATTTGATTGTATTTATTTCGCCTCTGGGAAAGGTCTATTTCAAGAAATATAACTATTCATTTTTCAATATATTATGACGCTCTTTTTTGAGCGTCTTTGGAGTGCTCAAGCCTGACTGAGCTTTAGAAATTCACGGAGTGAATAGGCAATTAACATTATCGCTATTTGCTGACCAGTGAGTACAAGTTAACGCATCCGCTACTCCATGACAATGAACAACTGTGACAAATCACAGCACTCCAAAGATTTGCGTTGCAAATCAGGTGCCGAGCCATATTTCGGCAGTTACAAATAAACATTAATCCTTTTAGTATAAATCACTTAATGTTTTTCTTAAAATTGCCCTGCCTCTGGGATAGGCAGCGAAAAAAGTATTCGTACCACAATTACGGCCCATTTCGCGAACATAACCCAGCACAGAAAGAAGTGCACCCCATTTAGGGCAAATGCCTTTTGGTGCTCAGAAAACATAGAAATGAAACAATGATACTCTGCATCGCTTTACTCATTTACGAATACACCTTCGCGATAAAATTCTATCAATAGGTGGATTATTGGTACAAAAAATGCGAACTTAGCAAACCAAATTCAAGCATAAATTATTAACATTTTTTCAACCATATTCCACCTGTAAATCCATAACCAGAATTAAATTAATTTTAACCTAACGATATGAAATGCATGGAAAACTTGGCACTAGAACCCGGACAAATTATCAGCCATTTTAAAATCGAAAAACTTCTTGGTCAGGGCGGCATGGCAAGTGTTTACCTTGCTAAAGACATTAATCTTTCCCGATCCGTTGCTCTGAAATTTATGAATAGGGAAAGCGTAGCGATGAATGGAAATCCGGATTATATAAAAAATCTTGAGCACCGATTTAAGCGAGAGGCCCAAAGTGCTGCCCAAATAAATCATCCCAATATTGCTCAGCTTTATGAGGCCAGTTTTGACAATAACAATTGGTATATTGCTATGGAATATATTGAAGGAAAATCTATTAGAGAATATCTTGACGATGGAAAAATATACTCAGTAAAAGAAATCCTTCGAATATTAAAGCAGGTAGCCAGAGGTCTTAAATATGCCTGGGATAATTACCAAATTGTTCATCGTGATATTACACCCCAAAATTTAATGATGTCTGGAAGTACTGTCATAAAAATAGTAGACTTAGGTTTAGCGAAACCAGTAATGAATGGAGGAATCGATACAGAAGTTCTGAATTTGACGACAGCCGGCGCCCCTGTTGGAACCCCATATTACATGGCCCCGGAACAAGCAGCCGGCACATCAGATATTGATCACCGCGCAGATATCTTTGCGTTAGGGGCAACAATATATGAAGTCAGTACAGGCCAAAAACCCTTTAGTGGTAAAACCGCCCCTATGATTTATATGGCACAATTGGAAAAAAAGTACAAACCTATAAATCATATCAGCAAAAATTTCCCTGAAAAATTAGAACACCTAATTTATGCGATGCTTGAACCGAATAGAGAAGAACGAATTGACAGTTTTTTTACGATTCTAAAAACCGTAAATTCTATAGGTTCTACAGGACCAACTCTGAATATTGAGATTGACAAAATCACCGCACCAAAAAATAACGAAATTCCCGAAATTGAGAACAATACCTTTGAAATAGATGATGATGATGATCAAGAGAAAGAGGAACAAACATCCAACGAAAATATTACCGAAAATCCCATCAATGATCTATTGGAATTAGATATAGATCTCGGAGATAAACAGGAAAATGGTGACAATAATTTAGAAGAATCTCCAGATTCAAAAGTTGAAAATCTGATAAATGAAATTAAGGAAAAATGCAATTTGCCAGCACTGCAAGTGAATGTTATGGATCTGACAAATGTGTGTAGAAAATCCAACAGTAGAGCGTCTGATTTGGTTGCAATTATTATGCGTGACAGCGCTTTATCATCCAATCTGCTTGCAACGATAAATTCAGTGCTGTACCGCCCACGCATTCCGATACAAACGATTTCGTCTGCAGTGGTTTTATTGGGTTTTGAAAAGGTACAGTCACTAGCACTTCGACTATCCATTTTTGATAAACAAAAAAAGAATTCAAAAAATGGTATTTTATACCGACTCCTGCTTCATTCCTATTTCACAGGATCTTTTGCTTTGTCATTGGTTCGGACAACAGACTATCGCAACCCTGAAGAAGCATTCGTTGCTGGTTTATTAAGTCAATTACCTCATCAAGTATTAGCAAATTCATTTCCCCAAAAATATGCCCAAATGGAAAATCTTGTCCGCCAGGGAAAATCCTATAAAATGGCATGTATTGATGCGTTTGAAGTCGACTATGAAGAAATCTGTCAAACGATAGTAAATTCCTGGAATTTCCCTGAAAATATCACGCGTACAATACTGGACATCGGTGGCTACAAAAATCCCATTCTTCCCTATGTTAAGGAAGCAATAAATTTAGCGGACTTAATTTTTGGCTATGAAAAAGACAAACTCCAAAAAATAAAATCAATTCAAAAGCGACTACAAAAATTGCTGAGAAATCCAAAATTTTCAATTTATGAATTCATTAAATTATCTGCCCGACGTGATGAAAATATTGCAAAGTTCTTTAATCTTAATGAAAATGACATAAACCAGATTGTAAAGGTTCTAAAAAAAGGGGAATTGGATCCCAGCCAATTTGAATTTGAAAAAAAAGAAGGGCAAACTGAGGAACAAGTAAATAGTGCAAGAAGGAAACAAGCCCTCAGCCGCTATCTCCAAGAGATTGATCATTGCGCAAACGATTCGTCTGAAGGAAATGGTAATCCTGAAAACAATTTAAATCACGCACTCACCTGCGCGCAGGAAGCAGTTTTTAATTTGCTTAATCCGTCGCATTTTTTCACCGCGTTTATTAATTATGCGGATCGTAGTTTAGTCGGAAAACATTATACCGGTGAGAACAACACTCTGGACCCCAGTGAATTTTTGATTAACTTAAGCGAAAAAGAATCGCCCATTATTAAGGCAATCAAAAATCGTAAAACAATAATGTGCCATGCATATGAGGAAGATCTATTACTACCAGCGGACTTGCTGACAAAGCTTAAATTGGACAGTATCATGGTAACTCCAGTTATATTTTTCAACAGAGTTTTTGGATTATTTTTTCTGGGAAACAGTGATGACAAGGAATTTAAAAAAGCAGAGAAAAAAAATCTGGATCAGATTGTTGCCCATCTCGCCTCAACATTTGCAAAGAAATGAAGTTTAAATGCTCACATGTCTGTTTCATCAAGGCATGTCTGGAATTTGCTCTGACCAGATGTATTACCTGATAAAAAAAATATCTTGAAATCTCATTCTATTTCTTCGCATGCTGAATTTCGACGCGATCCAGAATAAGGATCTCGAAGAAACGTGTTCATACCTAAGCTCATCGAATTAACCTCAAACCCACATTCCCCACCTTTTTTAGTTCCTTTTTTTAGCAATTATTGAGCGTGTACATATCTATGCCCCAATACTGCCTTGTTGTTCATCTGTTTTCTCATTTACCATTCAAAAATTTTGAATTCCATATTTTTTACGTTT